>CAZCJJ010000007.1:0-9405 GCA_964499045.1 uncultured Opitutales bacterium
GCTATACGCCGATCAGGCCAGCCACGCCCCTTCAGGGCCAATATGCTTTGCTGTACTTCCACTTTGGTGATGTTTGACATCCCAAAGGTGGTACATTTTCACCCGCAAATTGCCGGTACATTTTGCCCGCAAATTGACACTGAGTAACTCCGTTATCTCTGAGACACTGCGCCGAACATGTCGACGCCCCTGAACTGATTGAACTTCCATCCACCCATATTAACAGAAATGGAACCCCAAGGCCAGATGTCCAAGTTGAATGCTTACCTCTCAACCCGGCTCTATGGGTGTCCCGGATTTCCGTCCGCACCACCTTGGCCGAAAATAAGGCGAAACGCGAAGAACTCACCCGCCTCATTGCCGCCCTGAAGGGGTAGGGGGAAGGGTAGGAGTCGCGCCAGTAAGCGACTGTGTGATTCTGGAAATCCTAAGATAATCTCCTTGAATTAACCGGCAAAATGCCGGATATTTATTTCATGCAGACGATCATTAAGCGGAAAAAGAAACGAGGAAGTATCCGTCTTGAGGCACGTGTACCCTTGGAATTCAAGGAAAGCTTGGAGCTTGCGGCTTCCGTTGCGGGATACAAGACAGTGACTGGCTTTGTAGTTCAGACCTTGCAGGATCGGATGGACAAAGTGATTGAATCCAACCGCGCCAGTCAATTGTCGGCGAAAGAGTCTATTCGCTTTGTGGAGGCTCTCCTGAAGCCTGCTTCGCCCAATACCACGCTTCAACGGGCTTTAACACGCTATCGCCAGGAAACCGAAAGTGCATGAGCTATCGCTTTGAACCGTTGGGTTCGTTGCACGATCGGGAGTCCTTTGATTGCGGTATTCCCGTTTTGAATGACTATCTACGCAAGTTTGCCCGCAAAGATGCGCAACGGTTGGTCGCGGCAACGTTCGTCATGATAGCTTCCGCACAACCGGAGCGCATCATCGGCTACTATACCTTGTCGGCGTTTACCGTCGAAATGATTGAATTGCCGGAAGCGTTGCGCAAAAAACTGCCCCGCTACCCTAAGCTCCCTGCAACGCTAATCGGACGCTTGGCCCGCGATGTGAACCAGCCAGGTACCGGCAGTCTACTTTTGGTAGACGCGCTTTGTCGTGCTTGTGAGCAGTCCGCTACAATTGCGGCAATGGCTGTCGTCACTGAGGCCAAAAACGAAGCGGCAGCGTCTTTTTATCGGAAATTCGGATTCCAGTCCTTGGGCGATAGCCACAACAGGTTTTTCCTGTCCATGGGAACGATTGAGACGTTGATGTCAAAACTGTGAAAAAAAGACGTCCCGTTGCCGGGACGTCTTAGATCGAAAGGAGCGCGGGCATTCCTGCCCGCGATTTCCCAAGTACGCGGGCAGGAATGCCCGAGCTCCGTTTTGGTTCCGGATTCGGTGAGTAAGTCCTTGTCTGCGGTTCAGAGTTTGCCGCCGTAGACGGCGAGTGAGCCGAGTTCCTCTTCGATGCGGAGGAGTTGGTTGTACTTTGCGATACGGTCTGAGCGGCTGAGAGAGCCGGTCTTGATCTGGCCGGCATTGGTGGCGACGGCGATGTCCGCGATGGTGGCATCTTCGGTTTCACCGGAGCGGTGCGAGATCACCGAGGTATAACCGGCCTCCTTGGCCATTTCAATGGCATCAAAGGTTTCGGTCAGTGAGCCGATCTGGTTGACTTTAACCAGAATGGAGTTGGCTACGCCCTGATCGATACCCCGCTTGAGGAACTCGGTGTTGGTAACGAAGAGATCGTCTCCGACCAACTGCACCTTGTCTCCGATGGCATCGGTCAGCTTCTTCCAGCCAGTCCAGTCATTCTCATCGCAACCGTCTTCGATGGAGCGGATCGGGTACTTCTTGGTCAGCTCCTGATAATAGGCGACGAGTTCGTCGTCGGAGAAAGCTTGTTGGGTGGATTTCTTGAAGATGTATTTTTTCTTCTTGGCGTCATAGAACTCGGAGGAAGCGACATCGAGAGCGAGTTCGATATCTTTGCCGAGTTTGTAGCCGGCATTCTTGACGGCCTTGGCGATAGCTTCGAGCGCGGCCTCGGTGCTGGCGATGTTGGGGGCGAAACCACCCTCGTCACCGACTGCGGTGGAAAGACCTTGAGCTTTGAGCACTGCCTTGAGGGCGTGGAAGACCTCAGCACCCATACGCAGGGCTTCACGGAAGGTCGGGGCACCGACGGGCATGATCATGAATTCCTGGAAGTCGATCGGGGCGTCGGAGTGGGCTCCGCCGTTCATGATATTCATCATGGGAACGGGCAGCACCTTGGCATTCGGGCCTCCCAGGTATTTATAGAGGGGCAGTCCCAGTGTTTCGGCTGCGGCCTTGGCGGTGGCCATGGAAACGCCGAGAATGGCGTTGGCACCAAGTTTCTTTTTGTTCTTTGTGCCGTCGAGGGCAAACATGGTATGGTCCACGCCCAGTTGGTCACAGGCATCCATGCCCACGAGTTCAGGTGCGATCAGCAGGTTGACATTCTCAACCGCTTTGAGCACGCCCTTGCCGAGATAGCGCTTTTTGTTGTCGAAACCTTTGGGGAATTGCTTGGACGGCAAAGCACCGTCGCGCAGTTCCAAGGCTTCATGCTCGCCGGTGCTGGCACCGGAGGGCACGGCGGCACGTCCGATGACGCCGCCTTCAAGTTCCACTTCCACTTCAACCGTAGGGTTGCCGCGGGAGTCCATGATTTCACGTGCGTGGATATCTACTATCGTGGTCATAATGGTCTGCATACATCAACGCCGGAGCCGGAACTGTCAACGGTATATGGATTTGTTTTCAGGGGGTATTAAGGATGCTTGGGGAGGGGTTTAGTGTTTAGGCTGTAGGGGGTTAGGCTGTAGGGGGTTAGGCTGTAGGGGGTTAGGCTGTAGGGGGTTAGGCTGTAGGTGTTTAGGTTTTTCGGTGTTTTGGATGGGAGATGGTGGAGGAATGATGACTGATTGCTAATCCAAATCGAAATCGGGTCTCCAAATGGATCGATTTACTGCGGCAACGATGACCCGCAACTCATAATCTTAATCTTAATCTCTTGGGTCACTCATTCTGACTCCTGACTGCTGTGACGGCATCTTGTTTTTCAGGATGCGCTTTAATTTGGGCCACTGGGTGCGGGAGACGATGTAGCCGACGCATTTGGGGGCACCGCAACGGCAGGGGTGTTCGAGGAAATGTTCAATGTCATAACCGTAATCAAAGCCCAGTTCCTCGCCCGCTTCGATGTCACGGAGGGCAATGATCCAGATGCGTCCGCGGATATTAACGGCTTCGCAGTTGGGGTTGCAGGAATGGTTGATGTATTTGGCCGGATTATTGGGGATGTTCCCGTCCAGATCGTAGCGTTTGTTCAGGTCAAAAATATAAACGAGACCATCACCTCCCTTTTTGGCCTTTTCATGCCAGGCATCGGCCCGACGGCTGGATTCGGCTTTGGTTATTTTTTCACCAAGGTACTCAATGATACGGGCTCCCTCCGGTATTGGGCGTGCGGCAAACATGCCCTGATTGTGAATCGAAGAGCGTTCGAGCTTCCAGTAGGGGGTGGTATCGGAGGTGGTTTTCATATTATTCTTCGCAGTTGAACCACTGATCAACACTGATAGACACTGATGTAAAACGAGTTACGATTATGTGTCGATTCACCTGTTGGCTGAATGCCGCTAAACTTTTAAGTTTCTGATTATCAGTGTTCATTAGTGTCCATCAGTGGTTGAATTGCTGTTTTTAGGTTCATGCGATTCTGCTTAAAGGTGATCCACGCTCTGACGAGCGCGGCTACTGCATAAAGGTTATCGGGAGGGGGACCGAAAAAAGCCGTCTGCATGGGGACAGACGGCTTGAGTGGAAATCGCTGGTGTTTGGATCAGTCACCGATCGCATAGCGCACAAAACGGCGGATGCGGATGTTTTCACCGATCTTCTGGATGGCGGAGGTCAGCAACTCCTGAACCGTCTGGTCAGGGTTTTTGACGAAAGGCTGCTCCAGAAGGCAGCTTTGGGCGACGAACTTGTTGATTTTGCCCTCGACGATTTTTTCGATGGCGGCGGCCGGCTTGCCTTCGTGCTCCATCTGCGCCGTCGCAATCTCGCGCTCCTTGGCGATAAGGTCAGCGGGGACATCGTCGCGGGAGACCGAAACCGGGCTGGAAGCGGCGATGTGCATACAGATATCGCGGGCCAGCAGTTTGAACTCGTCGTTCTTGGCCACGAAATCGGATTCGCAGTTCAGTTCGAGCATGACACCGACCTTGCCACCGAGGTGGATGTAGGCTTCGATGATGCCCTGGGAGGCGTCGCGGTCCGCTTTTTTGGCGGCTTTGGCGATGCCCTTCTTCTTGAGTATGTCGATTGCCTTTTCTTCGTCACCGTTGGATTCAACGAGGGCGGTTTTGCAATCCATCAGGCCAGCTCCGGTGCGTTTCCGGAGTTCATTGACCATGCTTGCTGTGATGTCAGCCATGATATTTCTGTGGTTGGATTTAATGAAAAGTTGTGAGGAATCTCAGGATTCCGCTTTTTCGCTGGCTTCCTGATCGGCTATGAGGCCAGCGGACAGGGTGACGTCGGCCTCATTTTCGACCAGTTCCTGACGGACGACCGGGGTCACGCCCTTGTGGGAAGGGGCTTCCGAGCGGCGGGCAAGGCCGTTTTGGATGGATTCGAGGAGGACATCCACGACCAGACGGATGGATTTGACGGCGTCATCGTTGCCGGGAATCGGGTAATCCACGAGGGAGGGGTCCGAATTGGTATCGACCAGAGCGATCACGGGAATTTTCATCCGCCGGGCTTCGGCTACGGCAATGTGCTCATGCTTGACATCGACGACGAAGAGAGCGGCTGGCAGATCCTTGATTTCAAGGAGGCCTTCAAAATTCCGGTTCAGGCGGCTCATCTGGCGGCGGATGGAAGCGGCTTCCTTCCCGGGCAGTTTTGCGAGGGAGCCATCATTGTCCATCTGGATGAAGCGCTTATACTTTTCGAGGCTGCGTTTGCAGGTGCTGTAGTTGGTAAGGGTACCCCCCATCCAGCGGTTGGCGGTGAATGGCATGTTCACGGAAACGGCGGCTTCCCGGACGATATCCTGAGCCTGGCGTTTGGTTCCGACGAAAAGGATGTCTTTCCCGGAAGCGGTCAGTTCCTCGGCAAACTGGCATGCCTTTTCCAGCAATGCGTAGGTTTTTTCGAGGTTGATGATGGAAATCCCGTGGCGGTGGTCGAAAACGTAAGGTTTCGACTTGGGATTGTAGCGGCGGAGCTGGTGTCCGAAATGGACGCCGGCGTCGAGGAGGTCTTTTACGGTGATGTTCATGATGCTGGTCTCCGTATTCGTGCCCATGCGGGTCGAACCTTGGATCGTATGTATTTGATTGATTGTTAGTTGAGTGGTCCGGCGGGGCCGGGCCACAGAAAGACGGGGACGATAGTGTCGGCGGAAGGGAAGGCAAGCAGGAATTTATTTCCAGGGTAATATCTTGATCGGATCGGCTTTATCCTTAACCTGACCCACAGTTGCACGATCCTGTGTTTCTCCCCATGAAATCTCATCCCATAAAAATCCTGGTGGCCGAGGACGACCTGTTCTCCCGCAAGTTATTGACGGCTACGCTTACGCAGTTCGGCTACGAGTGGGAGGCTTGTGAAGACGGGGAGCAGGCCTGTGAGGTTTTTGGGAGCGGCGAATTCCGGATCGTCATCAGCGATTGGTTGATGCCCCGCATGGATGGACTTTCCCTCTGTCGCAAGATCCGGGAGGAGTATGATGACGACTATACTTATTTTATTTTGCTGACGGCCAATGTGCAGGGGAAGGACTCCTATCGGCAGGCCATGGATGCGGGGATCGATGATTTTTTGACCAAGCCGTTGGACCGGGATCAGATCTGGATGCGTTTGCGGGTGGCCGAACGGATCCTCAAATACACGCACCAGATCACCGAGCTGGAAAGTATGCTCCCTATCTGTTCCTATTGTAAGAAGGTGCGGGACGATAATAATTACTGGCAACAGGTGGAGTCTTATCTAACAGAGCGTACGGGCACGACCTTCAGCCACAGTGTCTGCCCCTCCTGCTACGAGAAGGTGGTCATGCCTCAACTAAACGAGTTGCGCGGCGGGAAATAAGGCCATCCGGGGTATGCGGATCAAGGGTCCACTGATTTTCTTCTCCGGATGAAATGCCCTTGGTTTATATATTTTTCTCTGCTTTGTTGTGGGCATGTTGAATTTGGTAAATCAGGACCCTGCGGTACAATCTGTTCTCGACCAATTGATGGGGGAGAATGTTTCCCGTTTTAAACTGGAGAACGGACTTTCCGTGGTCGCAAAGGAGGACGTTTCGGCCGAACTGGTTTCGGTTCAACTTTGGGTCAAGTCGGGAAGTATTCACGAAGGGGATCATTTGGGTTGTGGCTTGTCGCATTATCTGGAGCACATGCTTTTCAAGGGGACGGAGAAGCGGATGGGAGGGGATATCAGTCGGCAGGTGCATACGGCGGGTGGCTATATCAATGCCTATACCACTTACGACCGGACCGTTTATTACATCGATCTGCCCTCTGAATCGGTTGAGTTGGCCGTGGATATCCTCGCTGACATGGGGCTGAATGCCTCCCTCCCGGCGGATGAGGTGGAGAAGGAAAAGGAGGTCATTCTGCGGGAGATCGACATGGGAATGGACGATCCGGACCGTCTGCTCTTTCAGGAATTTGTGCAGACAGCGTACCGGGTGCATCCTTATCAGCATCCGGTGATTGGTTGGCGTTCTCTATTTGAGCAGGTGGACCGGGATAGTCTGGTTGATTATTACCGCAGCCGTTATGTACCCAATAATATGGTGTTGCTGGTGGTGGGAGCGGTCCCGGTGGCCAGTGTCCGGCGTCTGGCTGAAATGTATTTCGGGAAGCATGCGAGGAGTCGTCTTGCTCCGGTTGCGGTACCGCCGGAACCTGTTCAACTGGCGGTCCGTGAAAACCGTGGCGCAGGTGATTTCCAATTGGTACGGGGAATGATAGGATGGAAGATTCGGGGACTTGGCCATCCGGATACGCCAGGGCTGGAAGTGCTGGCCAATCTGTTGGGGCACGGTAAAAGTTCACTGCTTCACCGGTCTTTGCGTGAAGGGCGGAAACTGGTTCATTCGATTTCGGCCGGATGCTGGGTCCCGGGGGACCATGGTTTGTTTTGGGTGAGCTATCTCTGTGATCCGGGTAAACGGGAACAGGTTGAGGATGCGGTGGCAACCGTGGTGGAGGAACTGGTGGAAACCGGAGCGCCGCCCGAGGCGGTGGCTAAGGTGTTGAGACAGGCGGTGGTGAGTGAGGTCAACGCCCGCAAAAGCATGGCAGGACAGGCCTCACGTCTGGGGATTGCCGAGGTGGTGGTGGGGGAGCCCGAGTACACCAAGGTTTATCTTGACCAACTGGCCGGGGTGGAAGCCGGACGATTGGCGATTCTGGCGAAAAAATACCTTCAATCCCCGGCCGTGACCCGGTGTTCGCTGGAGCCTCAGCCAACGGATTCGGTGTCGGGCCAGGCGGCGCAGGCGACGGTTATCCCGTCTTTTGAGCAGATGACGCTTGCCAACGGAGTTAGGATCTTGTCACAGCCGGTTCAGGGCTTACCCAAAATCAATATCCATCTCGCAGCTTTGGGCAGCGCCTTGCTTGAAAAGCAGGAGAGCCGTGGGGCGACAAGCCTTCTGGCAACCTTGTTGACCAAGGATACTGCCCGTCAAAGCCGCCATGAAATCGCGGCGATGGTGGAGCGGGCCGGTGGTTCCTTTAATGAGTTTTGTGGCAACAATGCCTTTGGTCTGGAAATAGAGGTGTTGAGTCAGGACTGGGAAATGGCGGTGTCATTACTGGAGGACGCGGTGCTTCATGCAACATTCCGTGAAGACGTCTTCCAGCGGGAAAAAGAGGCACAACTGGCCGATCTGAAGGAAGATGAAGATGAAGTTTTTCAGCATGCCCGGCGGGCATTGAGGCAACGTTTCTTTGGGCGGCACCCCTATGCGGTGGATCCCCTTGGAACCCGTGAGAGTCTGGAAAAGATGACTCTGGAGGATGTTGAGTCCCTGCGGAACAAACTGTTGGTTGGAAGCAATCTGGTGGTTTCGGTTTCAGGGCAATTTGAGCCAGAGACGGTTTGTGCGCGTTTGAGTGCTGTGTTTGAAAAACTGCCTGAGGGTAAGGTTTTACCAGCGGACATTCCTTTTCAGGGTCCGGCGGAAAACGGACTCATTACAGAGAAAATGAAGCGGGAACAGGCTGTTGTTTTAAGAGCATTTCCCGATCCCGGTATCCGCACAGAAGATTTTGAGGCCATGCAACTGATGGAGGAATTGTTCAGTGGTATGTCCAGCCGCCTGTTTCAGGTCGTCCGTGAAGAACAGGGACTGGCCTATTATGTCGGGGCTACGCGGATGTCCGGGTTGGATACTGGTATGTTCCTGTTCTACGCCGGTACACATCCCGGGGCGACCGACAAGGTGCTGGAGGCTATTGAGGCGGAAATTCTCCGTGTCCAGCAGGGCGAGGTTACTGAGGAGGAGATGGTGGCCTGCCGGACACACCTCAAGGCCCAAAAGCGGAAGACCCGGCAGCGGCCCGGTATCCGGACGGTGCAGAGTGCGCTCAGTGCATTGTATGGCCAGGATATCAATCAATGGCAGCAATTTGATCAAAAGATTGACCGGGTTACAGTCAAGGATCTGCAGCGCCTGGCTTGTGAGTATTTTCAGTCGGAGAAATCGCTGGGTTACGTGGTTATTCCGGAAAAGGCTACGAAGGAATAGTCGCTGGAAGGATCGGGTTTGTGCAATTGGGATCGCCCAAAGCAAACTTGTTTTCTCTATCGCCTTTTTGCATACTGACCGCGATATAGTAAAACCGGAACCATGGCAGAGCCAACAGAACAGTCAGCAAGGAAGCTACGTTTATTGTATATGGACGATGAACGCGGCCTGAGGGAAGTGATGCGGCGCATTGTTCCCATGCTGGGGCATCATATTGATATGGCCTGTACCGGAGATGAAATGATCGCGCTGTTCAAGCAGGCGGAAAATGAGGGAACCCCCTATGATATCCTCTTGCTTGACCTGAGCATGCCGGGGGGAAAAGGAGGCAGGGAATTGATCCCTCAAATCCGTAGTATGCGACCGCAGATTTTTGCCGTTGCTGTCAGCGGCTATTCACAGGATCCGGTTATCGCCAACCCGGAAGAATTCGGTTTTGATGCCTCGATGGCCAAGCCCTTCACTGTGGAATCAATGGAGGCCGTCTTTGCCCGGGCAGAAAAGGTGATCGATCGGCAGGCGGACCGGGCTTGATCCGGCCACGTTCTTACCCTTCGACATTGCTCAGGACAGGCGAGCGCAGCTACGTCGCCGC
>CAZCJJ010000007.1:9505-43202 GCA_964499045.1 uncultured Opitutales bacterium
TTTTCACGCATCGCGCGGGTCATCCGGGAGAGGGCTTCCTCCAGTGTGTTGCGTGGGCAGCCAAAGTTGAGTCTCAGGTAGTTGGCGTCCCCGAAATCACGTCCGGGGGACAAGCCGACACCGGCATTTTCGAAGAAAGCATGGGGATCTTGAATGCCCTGTTGCTTGAGTTCACTGACATCCAGCCAGGCCAGATAAGTGGCCTCCATCGGGTGCAGGGTGATTGCCGGCCAATGGGCCTCGGCGTACTGGTAGAGGTAGTCACGGTTTCCTTCCAGATAATTCATCAGGGCCTGTCGCCAGGGTTCCCCTTCGCGATAAGCAGCGGCACAGGCCGCGTAGCCCATGGCGTTCACTTCGGTCACGAACCCCCGGAGTGCCTTGCGAAAATCCGCTCTCAATTCCGGATTGGCAATGATCGCAAATGAACAGCCGAGCCCGGGAATATTGTAGGTTTTGCTGGGTGCCATCAGGGTGATCGTGCGTTGCTCCACGTCCTGTCCCAGCGAGGCGGTTACCGTGTGCTTATGGCCGGAGTAAAGCAAATCGCAGTGGATCTCGTCCGAGCACAAGACAAGACGGTGGCGCTGACAGAAGTCTGCCAGCAGACGCAATTCATCCGGGGTATAAACCCTGCCCACAGGATTATGGGGATTGCAGAGAATGAAGGCCCGGGTGCGGGGGCTTACTTTCTGTTCGAGATCGTCCCAGTCAAAGGTCCAGCGTCCATTCTTGAGGATCAGATGGCTGGTTACGCATTGCTTGTCCTGCCAACCGGGTGCGGAGAGAAAGGGTGGGTAAACGGGAGTGCAGGTCAGTATTTCGTCCCCCGGATCTCCAAAGGCTCTGGAGAGAACATTAAGAGCGGGAACCAGACCGTGGGTCCAGACCAGCCATTCCCGTTCTATTTTGTAATGGTGGGTCTGCTGCAAGTAGTCGATAACGGCATCTTCCACTTCGGGGTAGGGGATCGTGTAGCCCATTACACCGTGGTCCACTCTCTCGTGCAGTGCCTTTAGTATAGGGGGGGCGGAGACAAAATCCATATCCGCGACCCAGAGCGGCAAAACCGGCTTCCCGGCATACTTGTTCCATTTCAGGCTTCCGGTCTCGCTTCGGTCGGGACAATGGTCAAAATCGTAGTTGGTACTGGTCATGGTGGCTGTTCTGTTTGGCCGTCAATCGTTAAAGGTGATCATCATTCTTCAAGACAAAAGGAGCGTGGGCATTCTGCCATTTCCTAAGTGCCTGGGGCCCGTCGAAAAAAAAGAGCCCGGTTTGTGACCGGGCTCTTGCTCGAAAGACAGGCGGGTTCAGTTACAACTTGGCACTGAGATCCTCAAGCTTGGTCGAGATGAAATTGGACCGATTACGGTTTTCAATCTCGGCCATCTTATCGATCTTCGCGACCAGTGATTCAGGCAAGCTGATAGAGATCTGTGTCTTGCCCGGCTTGCGTCCGCTGTTACTTGCTGTTTTTTTCTTTTTACGTGCCATGTACTGAAGCTAGCATTAAAAATTAAAATGTAAAGTGTTTAGTGCGATTTAATTAAATATCTGGGTTTTAGGGGGTATCTGTAATCATTTTTAAAATACCCTTTCCGGGCTTCAATATATCCTATTAAGAAACGGGGTCTTATTTAGAGAATGTCCGCAAGGCCGGCAATACTTCAGGGTTGAAAGGAGCACGGGCGTCTCGCCCGTGATTTTCCAAGTTCGTGGGCACTTGTCGGACGAAGCCTTGGCGTAGTCTGAGGAACCACCTTCGCCGAGGCTTCTGTGGTTACTGTGCCCACGCTCCTGTTCCATCTTCACTGTGTTATGCCGCGACAGCATTCCTGAATAGGGGTTTTACCTGTATTAAAAATTCATGAATAAGAGGATCAAAGGCTATTTGATTTCATCAACGGCTCACTGATCTCTCCGGCTTGGCAGTGGAGGAGTTGGGCGAGGTGGAGAGTTGCGGCCCGCGTATTTTCCCTGTTGGCAATGGTGGTGGGGAGGCGGACGGTTGAGCCGTTATTGAGTTTCAGCAGCAGGTCATAATGGGGAATATTGTTGATGCTAAGCCAGGAACGGGCGGAAATCGTCTGTATCGAATCTTTGGGTAATCTGCGCCGGGAAACCCATCCCCAGCGTCTGGAACGGATGTCCAATGTATCATCTGTTATCCGCAGGTGGACAGACCGGATACAAGCGACTGATCCAATCAGGATGAGCAGACCGAATCCACCGAAGACGATTGGAAACAGCAATGGGGCTCCCAGATAATGAGCAACGCCTCCCATCGTCCCAACAAGAAGCGCGAGAGGGGGGAAGCAGACGTAACAAAACCAGAGTCGGGAGAGCGGGAAGGCGAGCAGTGTGTCATTGCCGAGGGTGTGTGTCTGGTGGATGCCGATGGCAGCCAGGCGGGACTGAAGAGTCAAACTGTCTTCCAAAAGCGTATCGGCTGTGACCTTGACCGATTTTTGGGGGCTGTGTTCGGTCCGGAACACCGGAACCTCAAACATACTTTTTAAGTTGAGACCCGGTGTTTTGGCCTCCAGACGGAGACGCCAGATCCAACGTTTACCCCGCCCGAGATCTGCGGTGGCTTCAGCTTCATAGGGAATATCGAAGAGAACGGGGATTGCGGTCAGCCGACGACTGCAGTTAAGCGCGTCGGATCTAACGTGCCGGGAGTCGCTCCAGCGCACTGTTTCACGGACCCGGGTATTTTTTCCTGATTGCACGACCTCACGTTTGATGGATTCCAGCGTGGCAGTGAAACCGTGGGTGGCCTGCACCGGATGGGGGATTTCGATCACTCCTCCCAGACTACCGCCGATAACCCCGGGTACTTCAGCCATAACAAAGCGGGTACCCCGGTATTTATACCATTGCAGGAATTTCCGCAAACCGGCGATCAACATTCCCAGGCCAATGAGAATGAAAAGACCCAGGAAAATCATGACCGGGAGTTCCACGTTATCTGATTGCAATATGGCAAAGAGAATTCCCGCTATGAACAGGTTCCAGAATAGCGCAAAGCCAAGCAGGAAAAAGCCCTCCTTCATCGATTGATCTTTGATGGTGCCCTTTGCCCATTCGGGATTCTTGAGCCAGGGTTGCTCCCCGGAAAGGCTGGGCGAATTCAGCCTCCTGCGAACCGTGTAGAGGACTGGAAAAAGAAAGATAGCAACCGCAAGGATAATGAAAATGACGTGCATTGGCAGTTCCATGGCAACAGGAGAGATTAAATTGAGCGACTGGAAGGACAGTGAGCGTGTAAATGCCGTCGATGTTACCGGGCGGTGGGTAAATCATTTGTCCGAAGGAAGACAGCGGAGAGTCTTTCGTAAAGAGATTCCCGACAGATCAGGCGGGAGGACTGATAGGCGATAAAGGCCGCCACCAACAAAGGAAGAATCATTCCGGTGGCCCCAGTCATTTCGACAAGAATAACGGAGGCCGTAATCGGACTCTGTACGACCCCGGAAAAATAGGAAACCATCGCGATCAATAGAATCGCCTGCACTGGAACGGTGGGGAATAGCCAGGTGAAAAGTTGGCCGAAACCGGCTCCAGCCGAGAGTGTTGGGTCAAACAACCCACCGGGAACACCACTGGCCAAAGTGGCGAATGTGGCTAACATCCGCACCGGCCCATAGTACCAGGGGAGAACTTCCCCCTCGATCAGAATTTGGCGGGCCTGAAAAAAACCACTGCCGAGGGAAAAGCCGCCTGAAAGCAGACTGAGTACAGCCAGGGCGAGTCCGCAGCCGAGGGCCAGCTTCATCGGGTGATGCCCGGCGAAGCGGGCGAGGGAGGACAGGAGCTTCCACAGAAGCTGGGAAAAGGCTCCCCCCAGTAACCCGAGTGTGGTGCCGATAATAATCACGGCAGTCCACTGCCAGACGGCAGCCAGATGCGTGCTGATGCTACCATAGAAAAGGTAGTCGTCATGAACCCCCCAGATCACCACTTGGCAGGCAATGGCCACGGTGAGCACGATTGCGGTGACGTTGTTTTTTTCGAAGGAACGACCGATTTCCTCAAAGGCGAAAACAATACCGGCGATCGGGGCATTGAAGGAAGCTGCAATCCCGGCGGCTCCTCCGCTGAGTATGAGCCCGCGCTGAATGAGGTGAGCCGGGAAGGTGGCCCATTTCCCCATTGCGTGCATAATACTGGCACCAATCTGTACTGTGGGCCCCTCCCGTCCGAGGGAAGCCCCGCTGAAAAGGCCGAGGGCGGTCAGGCCAAGCTTGCCGAAGGCGATACGCCAGGAGAGTACATTATCCCGTGCAGGACCCTCCGCTATCTTCAGGCTGGCGATGGTCTGGGGAATCCCGGTACCCTGGGTTCCTGAGAAAAAACGGTTGCGGAGCCAGGTAGCGAGGCAAACCCCACCAACGAGGAGACAGGCGGAAAGCAGGGGCGAGTAGGCATAAACACTCCGGACGAAACCGGAGGACCGGTGCTCCAGCAGCGTGAACAGGTAGGCAACGATGCCAGTCAGCAGGGCACCGAGGAGAAAGACCCCGACCATTCTCAGAAAAGAAACTGAAAACCAGGAACTCAAAGAAGAAGAGAGTTTTCCGAAGCGATTAGGTGTCATGCCAGCCTTGTTGGGCTAATAGTTATGAGCACACGGTATCCGTCAAACCCGTTTTTCCTTCCGGGTATGATGGGGATACGGTATTTATTTAAGGGTTGTTTACTTCAGGTAACGATCCAGAAAACGATAGGCAAGTTTACGCTCTTCAGGTGGAAAATCGTGTCCATTCGGTGGGTAATGGGTCCAAAGATTGTCGTAGGCATTAAGCTTCTGATACAAGGGTTCAAGCATGCTCACGCATTTTCTTACACTATCCACCTTGAAATTATGATCGTACAAGGGGGCACTGATAAATATTGGTCTGGGCGCAATGGCTGCTAATACATCCGGAAAATCAAACGGCAGTCTCTCGGGGTCAGCACCATAATCCTCACAAACAGCTGGCATATAGCAATTCTGACACCAGGCGGTAAGGTTACCTCCCTTATAGTCGTAAAAGGAGTCAAAACCACAATTGGTTGCCACGGCTGTAATGCGTGGATCGAAAGCGGACAAAAACAGTGCATTGTGGCCACCGAGTGAAGTTCCGATGACCCCGGTTCGGCTTTTGTGTGTGCCTGGTAATTGATGCATCAGGTCCACGGCTCTCATATGGTCCAGGATACCTTTTATCGTGCCACTCCGGTAGCCCATTTGGATGGGGTCTCCGCTATGTTCTCCCATGGTGATATAATCAGGGGCTATTGCGACATAGCCCTGCTCAGCCAGTTCAAGGCAGTAGCGGGGATAGGGACCCCCTATACCGGCAGTCCTACCCCGGTCGCCCCCTGTTCCATGTAGTGCCAGGACACAGGGAAGATCGTTCTTCTGATTGCGTGGCATCAGTAAATAGGCAGGCACCCAGTCTCCGTCATACGCCTGGTAATGGATTTTGTAACGTATGACCTTTGCCAGAGTTTCCGTTTTAAGGTATTTGACATTGACGGGTTCCGGAATGGTTGCCGGACCGGGAAAGGTTCCTATGACTTGTTGTATTGCATCAAGAATCAGCGTACGTAATCTCCGGTGGGACTCGGCGCTTACTGTATCTGCCAATAAATATTTTTCAATGATTCTCATGTGACACACTCCAGTGATTATGTGCTTCCTGGATCAGGGTTGGATGTCATAGGGATTCCCTTACTCCTGCTGTCAATCAAAGTGTGTTTAGGATTCAGGTTGATAACGAATTGGCTGCATTTTCCGTCTTGGATCAGGGTAGGGTACGGCTGACAGGAGCGCACGGGTGTAGGGGTGTGCGGGATTGGCAAACATGGCATCCGCATGGTTCATTTCGACCACTTTGCCTTTGTACATGACTGCAACCCGGTCAGACAGGTGGCGAACGACACTGAGATCGTGAGAAACGAAGATATACGTCAGCTTAAACTCCTGCTGCAGTTGTTGGAGTAATTCGATAACCTGTGCTTGTACGGAAACATCGAGGGCTGATACGGCTTCATCACATACGACAAGTGACGGATTCAGGATAAGAGCCCGGGCAATTCCGATCCGCTGGCGTTGCCCGCCGCTGAAGGCGTGGGGGTAGCGGTTCATGTGTTCCGGCAGCATGTCAACCCGTTTCAGAATATCCGCCACCAAGTCACGGCTTTGGCTGCGAGAGGCGACTTTCTGGATTAACAGGGGTTCGGCCACAATCTCACCGACAGTCATTCGTGGGTTTAGGGAACTCATGGGATCCTGAAAGATCATTTGCATTTCGCGGCGCAGGGGAATGAGTTGACCTGGGCTGAGGGTACAGAGGTCTACCAAACCTTTTCGTGAACGAAAAAGTACTTTACCTCCTGTGGGGTCGATCGCGCGAAGTATCGCACGCACGCAAGTTGTCTTCCCGCAGCCACTCTCGCCGACAAGGCCCAAAGTTTCACCCGGTTTTAAGTTAAAGGAGACCCCATCGACTGCCTTGTGGGAGCCGACCTGTTTACGTACTAGCCCCTTACTGTAGATAGGGTAGTGTTTCTGCAGATCCGTCACCTGTAGAAGCCACTCCCCTGCATCAGTGTTTATCTTGTTCATGGAGCTTGATTTCCTTCCTTTTGGCTACGCTGCCAGACCTCAAGGCGCCGACCGTTATCCAGATCAATCAAAACCGGACCACGGTCCCCGGCTGCCGGGTATAGGGTGTAACCGGGGGGGAGCTCTGGAGGATCTGATGTGTCCTGTTTGCGCGGAACCAAGGCTGCTTTCGGGGCATCCAGGCGCGGCATGGCGGCGAATAACCGCTGAGTGTAGGGGTGTAGAGGACGGTCAAAAATTTGGAAAACATCGCCTTGTTCCATGATCCGCGCACGGTTCATTACCATCACCTCGTCAGCGATTTGTGCAACAACGCCAAGATCGTGGGTGATGAACAGAACGGAGGTTTCAAACTCCTCCTTCAAGTCACGGATCAACTGAAGGATCTGTGCCTGTATTGTGACATCAAGTGCGGTTGTCGGCTCATCGGCTATGAGAATTTGCGGACGGGCAATGAGGGCCATGGCAATGACCACGCGCTGTCGCATGCCTCCGGAAAATTCAAAGGGGTACTGCCGATAGCGTTCCTCGGGATTGGGGATTCCAACCTTGCCCAGCATCTCAATCGTCAGTTTTTCCGCCTCATGGCGACTAAGCGGACGGTGCAACCGTGCGGCTTCGGCCACTTGCTTGCCGGTGGGGATAACCGGACTAAGCGCGGTCATTGGTTCCTGAAAAATCATTCCGATCAGTCCTCCCCGCAGACGGTACAACTCTGGTGAGCGGGAATTCAACGCCGTAATTTCAAGAGGTTTATCCCCTTTTGGAAACAGCGTAATGCTGCCGTTGCTGATTATTCCCGGAGGCTGGATGAGCCGCATGACGGAGTAGGCGGTCACACTCTTGCCGGACCCGCTTTCGCCGACAATGGCCAATGTCTGTCCACGTCGAAGGTCAAAGCTGACTTTGTCCACTGCGAGAGTGGTATCGCCGGTAACCGAGCCAAACTCAACAGTAAGGTCCCGGACTTGCAGTATCACTGAGGGGTGATTCATCATCGTGAGGACATAGGGTCGGCAGCATCGCGGAATCCATCGCCGAGGAAATTAAATGCTAGTACGGTGAGAATGATCAAAACAACGGGCATCAGTAGCCAAGGGTAGTTGGCGAGCACATCCATGCTCATACAATCCTGCAACATCACGCCCCAGCTGACGGCAGGTGGGCGGAGTCCAATGCCAAGGAAACTCAGTGCAGTTTCCCCGAGAATCATGCTCGGAATCGAAAGTGTCAGCGACACGATGATATGGCTGGTGAAGCCCGGCACCAGATGCCTGAAAATGATTCGCCCATGCCTGGCACCCAGCAATCGTGCTGCCATCGCATAATCCTCTTCGCGCAGCGAAAGTATTTTGCCGCGAACCACACGCGCGGTGCTAGTCCAGCCCAGGAAACTGAGGAGCAGTGTAATGGCAAAGTAAGTTTGTACTGGCGACCACTCACCGGGAACAACGGCGGCGAGTGCCAGCCACAGGGGAAGTTCCGGTATGGAATTGATAATTTCAATGACACGTTGGAGAAGATTGTCTATCCGCCCCCCGAAGTAACCAGAGACGCCTCCGACCATGACACCAATAAGGAAAGTCACACCTATGGCGATCAATCCAATGGATAAACTGATTTGTGCTCCATAAATCAGGCGGCTTAATATGTCGCGTCCGAATCGATCTGTTCCGAGAAGGTGAAAACTCGGTTTGATATCCAGACTCCCGGCTTCACGATAAGTGTCTGCCCAGCCTGATTCATCCATCCCCAATAGACGCCAGTTTGTTGAGAGCAAGCCAAGTATCTGCTGGGGCTCTCCACGTACCAGAGGGCGTACGGGGACCCGCTTTTCGGTCAGAATGTAGTTGGATGAGAGGGTCACGGGATCAATGTGGCGTTGGACTGCATTGACGTATAATCCTTCACTGAAACTAAATTTCAGCAGTTGCGGCGGACAATAAATGAAATCCGTATCGCGCTGATTGCGATCATAAGGGGCAAAGAACCCGGCGAATCCTGCGACACAGTAAAGAACAATCAGCAAATACAGACTGAAGTAGGCCAACCGGTGCTGCTGAAATCTCAGCCAGGTTAATTTTCCGGGTGAGAGGACCGCGCTATTAGCCAGCGGTTCCTTCATTGCCGATGCAGCCACCGCTTTGGCGTTCGGTATAGGTTGCTGTACCGCCACTATTTGAGGTTCTGGGTCCGGATTATTCATTGTTCAACACGGATTCGCGGGTCACAGGCCATCAGAAGCAGGTCGCTGACCAGGGTTCCGAGGACGCCAAGTACACTGAGAAACATAAGTAGGGATCCTGCCATGTACATGTCCTGATTCAGGAGTGCCTGAAGCAGCATGGGGCCGACGGTAGGGAGGCTAATGACAATAGCCACAATTGCCTCGCCTGAAACCATTCTGGGAAAAATGCTGCCGATACCCGAAACAAACGGATTGATAGCCAGGCGAACAGGGTAGTTAATCAGTAACGGTAGTGGTTTCACCCCCTTTGCCCGGGCGGTGGTAACATAGGGTTTGCGAAGCTCATCCAGCAAGTTGCCGCGCATTACCCTTATCATTCCCGCAGTCCCGGCTGTACCGACAACCACAATGGGAATCCAGATATGCTTCAGCAAATCGATGAATTTACCTGGACTCCATTCAGGCTGTGTTGCGTACTCCGGTGAAAATAGCCCAGTGGCGTCAATACCTAAATACTGGCTACTGAAATACAGCAGCAGCAAGGCAAGCAGGAAGTTGGGAATACAAAGCCCGAGGAAACCGATGATAGTGAAGATATAATCGCCAGCGGAATACTGCCTGACTGCCGAGTAAATGCCGATAGGTAATGCAATCGCATAGGTGAAGAGAATTGTTCCGATTGAGATAGCCAGCGTTAGCAACAGGCGATCGCCCACCATATTATTCACGGGCTGCAACGTTTCCATAGAGCGGCCGAGGTTGCCTTGAAGTAACCCGGTGTCCTTGGATTGGTAGCTGACAAACCAGTATAGCCCGGACCAGCGAAGATACTGAACTACGGTTGAATCATCCAAATGAAAAAGTTCCCGAAGTTCCCGTACTTCTTCAATAGCATCTACGTTGCCTTCCGCTTCCAGTTCAGCAATGCGAATCTGAATATAATCTCCCGGCGGGATTTGAATGATCCAGAAGATGCCGATCGACATAACAAAGAGAGTGGGTACAAGAACCAGTAAACGGCGACCAATGAACGGATATCTGGCCCCGGCATAAAGCAGGCTCATGAAGAGCCCTGCAGCAATCGCCCAGGCAATCCAACTGAAGCGGTCTTTTGCAGAAGTGACTGTCGCGGGTTGAATTTGCATTCCTGCATGCGACTCATCCGCAGTGTAGCTAACATTGGAACTGACAGCAGCAATAATCCAGTCCTTTAAACGTTCTGCGGAACTGTGCGTCAATGGGGGTGGCTGATCGAAGAAGTAGGTTTCGGGACCAAAGTTTGAGATCGTGAGGAAGGTGAACGCCGACATGCCCGTAGTGGCTACATTGCGGAAACCGTCCCTCACAATCGTCAGTACCGGGGGAGGGGTATTGATACCAATAGCCCAGACTTCATCCGCAGCAATCGCCATTACTTCTTTAAAAAGACGAATACGGTCCTCCTCATTTACTTCGGTTAGAGACTGCCGGTACAAATCCATTGCGCGCCATACCGGTCCGGCTTTTTCCGGAGCCCTGACGAGTACCCCGTCACCCCCTATTTCGAAGCCTTCCATCCCGCCTCGTTCGAACCAGTTGCCGTATGCCATGGCCGTACTGTTTCGGCCATTCGCAGGGAGGAATGCATTGACCTCAAGGAGGGGAATGTTGAAAACATCCCATATCCGGAAGTCCTGCAATAATGCTCTCCGCTCAGTATTCAATAATCCGGCGGAGCGTTGCCTTTCAATGGTTCGCAAGCCAAGATCCCGCCAAGCTTCGACAATAAATGGGGTAGGGCCACGGTCAATAAATCCCCCATAGTCGATGTACCAGGTCATGCGGCTGCCGTCGGGAAAAGTCCTGAATCCTTCGCTATCCCTTTGATCCAACCCGATAGCATCCAATAGTTGATTCGCCTTGTCCGGATCGTAATCAGTGAAGCGCTGCATCAATTCCGTGTCAAAATAGGGAGAGCCTGGATAGGGTGCAGGTTGGGCGGGTTCTCCAACTCCTGCGAAATAGGCATCAATGATTTCGAGACGATTGATGCCAAGGGAAAGGGCTCGTCTAAAATCGCGGTTACCGAGGAAGTCGGCCTTCCATTGACTGGATTTGTCGTTAGGAAGAATCCTGCGGTTAATATTCGGCCAGATTGCCCATGGTGTTCCGGCATCAGTCCAATGATAAACCGAGTATCCATAAGTATCCCTATTCGCCATCAGCAGTGAGTAGTCATCGAAGCGCAGGTGTCGTTGCTGCATGGATACGCCACCTTCGTAGGCGGAACTGACCAGTAGTTGACGTGATCGTTCATCAAATTGAATCTGGTCGATGTAGGGCAGCTGATTTCCTGCTGTGTCAACGGCCCAGAAATAGGGATTACGAATATAGACCCATGGACCGGATCGCTGATCCTGAGGGTAAATCCAAGGCGAAAGGCTTGGCAGCTCAGGGTTTCCAATTCCGGAAAGCTCCCGGTAAAGTGTTCGTGAATTGGGCAGGCCACGTTTTGAACGCTCATACTCTATCAAACTGGGATCACCACTTCGCGGCAGGTAGTTTCGAAGGTAGTGCGAAGGGCGGAAGAAGCGTACTTCAGACGCAAGTTGCTCAAGAAAAAGCGGATTCGGGACAGGAAAGTTGAAAACGAGTGTATAGCGGTCAGGTGCTTCAACTGTTCCTTCCTGCGCACCTGCAAACAGAATCCGGTTAGGTGGAAGACTTAACTCAACCCTTGCCTGATAGTCAAAGAGATGGTCGGCGGTTGTGAGCGGGTGACCATCCGACCAGCGTACCCCTTGGCGGAGATATAGCGTCCATTGCCTGTAATCGCGGGAGTGCTCCCAGTCACGAATCACATGGGCCTGAATCGGGTAACCACCGGTGGACCAGCGAACAGGGGTGGGGGCTGCCAGCCGAGATGAAGCAAACCCCAGCACATCGCTCCGGCTCGTACCAAGCCGCAACCAGGTCCCTCCATAGTTGCCAATTCCGTCCGGCCCCTCCAGTACCAGAGGCTCACTGCCCACACGCTCATGAACATCCGGAAGTAATCCATCGGAGACAAGTTCCTCCAGCAACGGAGACTGCCCTTTTGGCCACCAGTTCGCACTTTCCCCCTCATTATAATCCACCGTGACGGGATACTGAAAGGGAGCATCCGCGATAGAGCTGGCTGCCAGTCTAAGATTTTCTGCCTCGCGCGCCTGTTCGGAATCAGCGGCAGCTTCCTCAATCCATTCAGGCTGGAAAAGCAGGGCAAAAAAGTACCCTGTTATTATAAGAGCAATAGCTGCTCCGACCAGATGCTTCAAGGGGTTCACTATTTAATTCTGAAATCGCAGAACTCAAATGACTCGGCTGCCTGTTGTCTCAATGGCTGAATGGTTCAGGATGTATGCGAGCTGAGGGAGGACTTGTCGGTCCGGGCATTGTTTGACTTATGCGAATTCAAAGAATCCGCTGATTTATGAAAAACCGCCTCCACCTTATGCAGTGCTTTCAGGATGTCGTCGACCGTTTCAAGACCCAGGCTTTCGTGGATAATCAGACGAAAATGTTCCCGAATCATTGCCTTGGTGTTTGGAAGGGGATATTCCTTCAAGGAGGAACCCTTGTACTGAGGGGAGTTCCATGGGTGTCCGGATGTTCCGAGGCAATGCTGATGGCGAAACCATTCCATTTCGCAGGGGATAAAGTTGTAGTCTGCTTCGAATGGAATACCCTCGGCTTGCAAGGCTTCGACAAAAGTCGCTTTATCGGTCGTAAAAGCGTCAGCGGGATAATGAAAGAGTACAAACCAGTAGACCGGGTCAGTTGATTCCAATCCATCTACCATTCGGATGGATTTTAGTTTAGCACAACCCGAGGCGATTTTACGGCCTATATCCTGTCGCCGCCGCATGATATCCGGAAGTTTTTTCAATTGGGTCCGTCCGATACAGGCGTGTAGTTCGTCGCAACTGAAATTCAAGCTGGCGATTACGTTCCTGGTTCCTTCTGGACGGTTGCTGGGTTTGCCGCGGTCGGAGATTTCCCTGATGCGGTGGTGAAGCGCCTCGTCACGTGTAAAGACAACCCCTCCCTGACCTCCGAATGCGTGGGTTTTCCCGAACATAGTGGAAAATGCCGCAACGTCTCCAAACGTTCCAACAGGCTGGCCATGATATGTGGAACCGTGGGCTTGTGCACAGTCCTCAATAACTTTTAATCCATGCTTACGGGCCAGCCGCATGACCGGATCCATGTCCACCGGCAGTCCGGCGGCATGCATTACGATGATGGCACGCGTACGATCTGTGATACATGCTCGAATCTGATCTGCGCCAACATTGAAGCCACCTGGAGCCACATCGGCAGGTACCGGGATGCAGTTGAGCACTGTGACTGGCATGACGCCTCCCGCATCGGTGATAGGCGGTACAATAACCTCGGAGTACGGGGGGAGGTCCAGACTGGCTAGGGCGACAAACAGCGCATTTGTACCGGAATTTACCGCATCCGCATAACCACCACCAAGAAATTCACTGAATGCCTCGCAGTAGGCCCGTTCATGCGGCCCATTGTAGCCGATTCCAACCCCGCTTTGGATGACTTCATCAAACAGCGCATTCACTGCCTGACGTTCCTCCTCCCCAAACAGGTGGCGTGCTGGCCAGGCTTTTTCACGTACTTTGGGCCCGCCGTTGCAGGCAAGGGTTTTCGGGGGACAAGATGAAACCGTTGGCAGTAATGGCATAATTTGAATGTACTGTTTGATTGATTGTTATGGGTCAATCAAAAATACATCAATGTTGTTATTTGGCGATCAATTGAACTGAATGGCGGATAAGGCAGATTGATGTGGCATAAGTTTCCGGCGTTCAGTGGCTATTCCGGTGGAGAAAGTCGGAGGGCAGTGGGGGAGGTATGTCGATATCGACATGGACTTGAAATAGGTCTGCCAGGACTGCGGCAACCTCGTTGTTGTTGTCACGGTAGTAACGGTGGGGCAGGACTGATCCGTTGGGAGTTCTGGATTTTGCATTCACCATGCTGCTGGCACTGTAAAGACTGGATCCATCGATTCTTAATCTCAGATTTTCCGTAAACAGCCGGAGAGCCCTTTGAGTGGCTTTGACATTGGTCAGAAACTCTCCGGTATAGAAATTCTTGAGGAATGCATTGTCCATCCGTTCCAGTAGGTCGAGTAGCTCCCGGCAGCGCCCGGAGGCATAGCAGGCGTGGACAAATGCATGCTGAAGGCGATCCTGACATGCATGGGAGCAGGCATCGGTTGCGGCTTGCAGGAGGGCGTTGCTGGTCGCGCAGAACCAGGTTTGAAAGAGCAGTCCGGAGTCGATTATGCCGCATCCTTCTTTCAGGGATTTTCGCAGTTCGAGTATCTCGCGGAGGAGTGCGTTCCAACGTTGCTGGGCTGGTTTGCACCAGTTTGACAATGTGTCCAGGAGCCCGTCCAGCCCACCGTGTTCGTCAAAAAGAAACTTCAAGGACTTGTCCCAGCCCGGTAACTCCAATGTACGTGCAACAATGGCCCGGCTAACATAGTGGTAGAATTCGTCACCGGCTCTCTGATCAGGAAATTTCCCGAATGTGATCGGACAGTCAAAATAGGCCAATTGCAGCCGCGCCGCTTTGCGAGCTGAGGAGTCATCCATGAAGAGGCTGAAATATGAATGGCCGAAATCAATTACAGCAGTTTCCGCCGGGGCGTCGGGTATTCTGCCGTTCAGGTGATCGGACAGTAGCCCCAGTGTATACATGTGTGGACGGATATTACCGGCATTGCAGATGGAGAAGTCGCGGACGTATTGTCCTTCCATGCGCTGGTACTCGCCGAGGATCAACCTGGGATCCACCAGCATTGTCAATTGGTTGGATGCCTGAGCATCGTGGAAATTGATATGGTAATAGACCCCCTGGGGCCGTTTTTGCGGCTTGTCCGGTATCGAAGGTTGATTTTCATCGGTTACCCCGGCGGCCCTTCTTACGCGCATTGCCCCGTAGCCGTTGTCGGCCCAGCAAAGGATAACGGAATCCGGCAGCAGGTTGAGGTGGTCACAGAAAAGTGCGTGCATCTCGGCATAGAAGGGGAACACCGCACGAAAACCGTTACGCCCGAATACGTCCTCCAGTACCTCCATTTGCAATCGGATCGCCTCTACAATAACAGATCGTTTGACGTCGTCGGAAGGTTCTTCGCCCGTCTTCCAGAAAGGACAGTCGCCTTGCCCCCGGAAGCCGACGGTGAAAACCGTCTTGGCACCTCGCTCCGCATACCACTTGGCGGCGTCGAGATAGAGTTCCCGGTACTGTGCCCTGCTTTTCCTGAAGTCAGGATCCTGCCCAGGGTAGGTGTAGCTGAAAAGTGGGGCGCCAAGGGGCTCCGAATGATGGTGGGTCAACCACAGTCCCCGACGGATGGCCACTTCAAACTGGGGTGCCGGGTGTTCCGGGAAGGTCCCGGGAATAACCATATTGTTGCCCGTTCTCAAAAGCGTTTCGAAGATCCATTCGTAGTATTCCGGGGAGACCTTGTTCGCTCCTGATGCCGCAATTAACGAGTCCTCTCCGTTAATGAACCAACCCCGGAAACGAAAGCGGGGTGAGGGCGAAAATATAGGCGTTTCGGGGATGGGGATAGTGGACCTTCGGCGGGGTTGTTGGAGCGACCAACGGTGGAAGGGGTCCACGCCGAGTACATCTCTCGAGAGGGCGTAAATTCCGAAAAGGGTGCCCAGCTCATTGTTTCCTTCAATAACAATAGCACCTGCCTCCCCCTTCCACTGGATCGTGTAAGATTCAGTGGAGTCTGCCGGAGCTCCTTTGTTGCAGACCCAAAGCGGGACGCCCTTCCGGGGGCGGGGACCAGGGGAACATTCCTCCCTGTCCAGTGCAGCTTTGAGGTCACTCAGCAGATCGCTTGTCGCCAGACGGATGGCTTCCGTTTTATTGCTTTTGATCTCAACCGTACTTTGCCGGGTAATCAGTGGTTTTGCAGGGATCGACATGAAATGCGGGATCTTGGATGATCAGGCCGGGCACAGGTTGAATCTATTCGAGAACAAGGATTCAGTCCAATTCATGTGCCGTACCATGATGGGGCCATAAGGAATCAATATGATTGGGATTGACTGAATTAGAGCCATTGATTTAAATCAAAATTGCAACACTAAAAACCAATCTTGCCAAATTTCTAAAACTTTGATTGTTCTCATTTCCTGTGCATGAATTCAGATGAATTTTCCTGTCGTCTCCATTCCTTTGGGAGAGGTGGCTGCATGTAATTTTTACATGGCATTATAAATTTATGAACCATCCATCATTATTAGGCCGGGGAGATATTTTCTTCTCACAAGCCGACAAACCGTTTTCGGGCGCCAAGCTGCGTGCACAGGAGCGTGTCCTGCAGCACTTGCAGAAAGAATTGTCCGAGAACGGATTTCAGGAGGGCGCCCGTCTGCCAACCAGCCGTTCCATGGCCGAGCGCCTGGGGGTAAGTGTCTCGACCGTTCAGGCCGTCTATAAGAAACTGGCCAGTGAGGGAGTTATTTCCACCAAGGTGGGTAATGGCACATTTTTAGTTGCCCCGCCAGCAACTGCGGGAAAGGGGCAACTGAAGATTGGGGTGACTTTTGGAGAAATGGCCGGGAATTTGCCTTGGGAAACCTGGCAGTTGAGTGTCAGTGGTGCTATCTTTCAGCGTGCGTCCGGGTTAAATGAGAGCATAAGTTTGATCCCGGTTAATTTGCGTAGAGGAGGTGAGGAGGGAGCACTTGGTCTTTTGGGGGAAGTCTGCGGTGAGCTTGATGGTCTGATCATGGGGCTCTTGCACGGTCAATCCAAGATTCACGATTGGTTGCGTTCACAAGACTTTCCCGTTGTTTTTCTTAATCCACCGAACTTGGAAACAACCTGTGACTTTGTGGCACCTCACCATATGGGAATGGCTCTCCATGCCTCCGCCAGTATGGTTAAAGCGGGTAGAACGCGCTTGGTCCTCGTCACGGCCTATGAGCTATCGGAAACGGTTGTCAGCCTTCTGCAACAGTATGCGGGCATGTGTTGCGCCGCCGGAGCTGCTGGCTATGGCGCGGTGTCAGTGGAGTGTCGTGTCGCATCCGAAGTCAGCGAAAACGCAGGATATGAGGTCGCCCGGAAATTGTTCAGTGAAAATTCAACGATTCCCACCGGGATAATCGTACCTTGCCCCCGCCGCGGGCAAGGGGTGTTGCGCTACTGCCGTGAGGCTGGAATCTCTGTTCCCGAAACGGTTTCGGTTTTTGCCCTCGCTAACGACAGTATGGACCGGGTGGATTTCAAGGGACTGACGGTGTTGAGTCATTCCACCCGTGACCTGGGTGCCGCTTTGCTCGATAAGCTGATGTACATGATCGGTACGGGTAATCGTCATACCCCGGGAATCTACCTGCCATTCCGGATTCTGGCCGGCAACTCCACCCGCAAGGAGGAAACGGCATATTACCAGAAAGCGATGGAGCATAGTGCCATTCTGGCGGCTCCGGCTTTTCAAATGAAGGAAGGGCGTAAGACGCGCGCCGGATGAAGGCCTTTTAGCCTGAAAAATTCACCGGATTGTACGACAAGAGGTTTTATAACTGCGACAGTCGGGATTTCCTCAACGCTTACTTATCAATTGTATGAAAATAATAGACTCACATCAGCATGTTTTCTGGCACGGGCGCGACGATGCGGAACTGGTAGCCGATATGGATGACCAGGGTATTCACAGCGCCTGGTTGCTTAGCTGGGAAATTCTTCCGCAAGAGGATTCACCTACCTACCATAAGGTACTTAATCCTGAGCATGTCCGGCCGGACGGGACGCATCCCGGCATTCCGCTGTCAGACTTGGTGCGTTGCCGTAACCGCTATCCTGAGCGCTTTGTGCTGGGCTACTGTCCGCATCCGCTGAAAGAGGCGGCACCTGATCTACTGGAATCCGCTGTAAAAATCCACGGGGTACGTGTTTGCGGTGAATGGAAGTTTCGACTGCCCTTTGATGATCCCCGTAATATCCGGTTGATGCGGAAAGCAGGGGAACTTGGATTGCCGGTTGTTCTGCACCTTGACGTGCCATGGAAAATGAATGCGGAGGGTGTGCCGGAATACCTGACGCATTGGTATGGCGGTACAGTGGATAATCTGGAGCGGGCATTGCAGGCTTGTCCGCAAACGGTCTTTATTGGCCATGCCCCGGGCTTCTGGCGTGAAATCGCTGCCGAAGTCGATGAATCTTCCCGCTATCCTGATTCCAAAGTTAAATCCCCAGGCCGTCTCTACGAACTTTTCGACTGCTATCCCAACCTTTATGCGGATCTGTCGGCCGGTTCGGCTCTCAAGGCTTTGAGCCGCGACCCTGAACACGCGGCCGGATTTATTCTACGCTATGCGGATAGGCTCCTTTTTGGCAGGGATTACTACGGGGGGGATCTGATGGCCTTTCTTGATACGCTTGAGTTGCCGGAGTCCGTGCTGGAACAAATATGCCACCGCAATGCAGAGAGCCTGCTTGCAGGCGGAGTGCCTGCTTTGGTCGGCTGAAGCGGAATGACTCAATAGTCCCTGGAGTAGGCTACAGTTAATACGGCAAGGAATGAACTTGCAGTATATGCCGTTTTTTTAATTTGAGCGAGTCGGGATCACTACATCGACTATGCAGGGCGTGTTGGAGATGTGGTGGATAGGGCTTTTTCTCTCACAGAGCACGAAGATCACAGAGGAGGTACTTTGTGAAAGGAGGCCTCTGTGGCCCCGGTGTGCTCCGTGAGAGGTTTCTTCCCCTACTCATAATCATAATCTTAATCATAATCTCCTGATTTGGCACGAAGCAGAACAGGACAGGGTGTGGATGTGTCGTCTATGTTGAAGGTTTTTTGTATTGTTAATAATGCAAAAAAGGCACCCCAATGTGGGGTGCCTGTCAAAACTTGAATGGAAGTTATAGCCTTACCTGCGGCGGCGGTATACCCAGGCTAATGCAAGGGCGAGTGCTGCCATGATGGCAGAAACTGTAGAGGGTTCGGGGATCGGCGTAACAACAAAATCCCGGTACATGGCACCGCTATCGCCTGAAGTGTTGCCGTAACGTAAGCCCATATAACCTTCGATGGTGGACTCCGCTTCATAAGAAACGCTGGAGATGGCCCCCCCGTTTTTCTCATAGTTGGCATCCAGCAGGAAAAGCGAGGCTTCGATTTGATTGCCGATAATAGAAAATTCCATCAATAAGGGCAAATTGCCGACGGCGGTATAGGGGGTTCCGGTATTCGGATTGGTTGCGGGGTCGAAGGCGCGGGTTGCGGCTCCATTTGCATTGTAATCATACCTTATGTCAGTCGTAGCAGGAAAAAGTAGGAGCTGTTTTCGTAAATGCCCATCCCTGTTGTTTGTACTTCTCCGCCTACCGTGCCGTTTCTTGCTTGAACACCAATAAAGAACCCTCCGTTGTCATTGTAGTCCGTGTTTTGCGCCCCCACGACAATTCCCAATGGGTAAACCTGTCCGCCGCTGCTCGATGTGGCGTTGCGCAGAATAATGCTTCCGGTTACATTGGAGATCTGACTGTTGCTGCCGGTATAGAAAGCGACTGTGCTGCCGCCATGGGTGGTGGTTACGCTTTCCACTGTTTCATTGTATTGCCGGATCCGCAACCAATCCGCACCTTCAAATTCGATCACGTCCGCTGCGGACGGGACGGTCCCCCCACTACTGCCACGCACCGTATGCAGGGTCCAGTCTTGCGGGAATGTTTCGAGGTTAAGGAATGTATTTGCGTTTGTCTGAAGTCCGAAGCCAATGGTTGCGAGAGCAACCAGACCGAGTGTGGTTATTGCGGATCGATTATGTAGGTGTGTATGCATTGTTGTGACAGGATGATTGAGGTTTGATTGCTGTTGAGTTAAAAATGATTGCTAATTAGACTGAAAATGCATGTGAAGTCAAGTAGATTATATGCTTTTGGCTAGTGATTGAGTGCTGCCTGATCCCGGCATTCTTCCGGGGCGGACCTCCTCCGCCTGCTATTTATTATAAAGGAAGTGCAGGGTGTAGTCTTCTTTTCTTTCGATCAGACCCTGCACTTCGGGTAACGTGAATGTGCTGACCGAGGCATCGAGGTAGAGCACTGAAACCCGATCGAAGGTGTAGCGATCCGCCTCGACTGCCTGAATGGTGGGTGGGTTGAAGTACATGATCGCGTTCGGACTTTCCTGGATGCTGCAGTTGTACATTTCCTCCACGGGAGGGTGGCGTCCATTGTAGGGGTTGCGCGGCCTTGCGATGTAGTAGTAGCCGATACGGTTGGGGCTTGCCCAGCTGTTTGCAGGGCGATCCGCATGGATAGTGGCGAAAGGGCTGTAGAAGTTGTCGATAGTTGCATAGCCTCCCCGCACAAGGTGCCGGGGTGGCATTTGACTTGAACCGTTGGCGTTGCCGCTCGTGCTGATGACCCGCCAGTCGTTGTCAACGAACTGTATGCTCTGGGGGGTGTTGCCGTCATTGTCGGCCGCATAATTGAGTATGCCCAAGCCAATACTGCGCAGATTCGACACATTTCTCACCTGCAAGGCGGATTGGCGTACCCGATCAATGCTGGTCAGTACCAAGGCGGCCAGAATACTGACAATGGCAAGCGAAACCAGCAGGTTGACGAGAGATAGTCCCTTGTGTGCAGAAGGTCTGGTGTATCGCTGGTGCATGATGGGGTTGCTGAGAAATGCCATGATTGTATGGTTTTTGGTTCGAGTCAAATTGGAATGATTCTTTTATTTCATGGGAGAGGGCGACTGGCGTATCTAAATCAGCTGTGGCAGTTTGAGCGCCTGCTCGTCCTGCTTGGCTGAAGGTCGCCGTTTGAGGGGGTTGTCAAGTTTGGCATGTAATATATATAAAAATGCACAATTATTGTGTTGTAAATGCTTTAATTCGATGATTGTTTTTTTATCCAATGAAAAGATTGCTCATTGGATGCATACACAAGAGCGGTTTATCTGTGCGGACTGTAAGGGGGCGACATTTGCTCCCGTGGCAGTGCCTTTGCGTTTTTTACTAAAATCGATTACCTCTAAATCACTCACATCTATGATATTCAAAAGATACTTAAAATCATTGTCCACGGCTTCGCTCGTACTGTTATCCACTTTTTCACTGATGGCGAATACAGACTTACCTATTAGTCAGGAGTCATTCGGCATGCCTTACTATACAGGGACCGTTTATCCGACACCACAGGATGCGACCTATCACGAAACCCTCCTGCCTGCAGGCAAGGTCCTGATTTTGCCGGGGCAGGATTATACGCCGGATGCCATACTTCTGCAATTGCTGCAGCAGCGTATTGTTGAGAGCGGGGGCGAGATTGTATGGATTACTTCTTTTGACGAGGCGGCAGAGGGGGATCTCGTTATTTCTGTTGGCGAGCATACATGGAATCCTGTGCTTTCCGGTTCGGTCCCGCAGAGAGAGCAGGGCTACCTTATAGAGTACGCACCACACGATGGTCGCGATATCGTCGTCTTGCGCGGGTATGACTCCCAAGGTTTGGTCTGGGCCGTATCGTCACTGATCCAGCTGATTACACCCACTGAGAACGGCCCGGTCCTGCGCCCTGCAAACATCTACGACTACCCGGCAATCCTTGATCGCGGTTATTTCTCCAATCAATGGGGGTTACGTGCACCGCTGGATGAGGCATGGTACATCCTCTTTTCGAAGATGAACACAGTGGTGCTGCGTCGCCATCGTTCACGCAATTTTGATAACTGGCGTAATGTACCTGAATCCACTTGGAGTGCAGTCGAGCAGACCGCCCGCGTACTTTCCCCTCTTGGCATAAAATGGTTCTTTGGCTATCGGTCTTTGGCTCAGAATGAAACTCAGGTCAACTGTAGTAGCGAGGAGGATCTGGCGGTGTTTTTGAATCATGCCCGCCGCAGTGCGGATATGGGGGGTAATTTCTATCTGTCGTTTGATGATATACGCTTTCCCCTCCATCCGGATGACCAGGCGCGTTTCGGCAGTGCCCGGGAGGCCGACAGTTATATGATGGCCCGTCTTTACGAGGGGATGCAGGAGACGCATCCGGAGGCAAGTTTGTGGTTTGGCCAGCCTTTTTATTGGGGCCCGACCTCACCCCATGCCTATGATGAGTCACGTGAAGAGTACCTGACTACGCTTGGGGAGCGCTTGCCTCCTGAGGTCGGTTTGATTTGGACTGGAGGCAGTGTGAAGTCGGGAGTCAAAACACCGGAACAGGTACAATGGTTCACTGAACTGACCGGGCGTAAACCCATCGTTTTTCAGAACGGATTTGGTTCCCCGAATGTTTTTGGTTACCATTACGGGACGGATCCGCTTACCAGTTGGGAAGAGTGGCATTACGACGGTTTCTTCGATGATGTGGAAATTTTTATGGCAAACACAGGTATGCCGCTCATGACGATTGCTGTATTAACATTGGCGGATTACCTTTGGAATCCCGATGCTTACGACGCGGAGCGTTCTGTCCGCGAGGCTTGTATGAAGCTGCTGGGGCCGGAGGTTTTTCCGAAACTGCAGGAATATAACCGGCTGTTGGCATCGCTTAACATGTATGGATTACAGGTTTCTCCGGTCGCAGCACGCGACATGGATCTTATTCGTCAAACAGTTGCCGATCTGGATGAAATTTATGCGGAAATTCAGCTTATCAATGAGGGTGCAACAGAACGTTGGACTAATTTTGATGGATTTATCGAACATCAACGGAGGTTACTCCGACGCCTTGAGCAAAATCCGGATCTCAGCGATTTCGTCGATATGGCGGAAGGGGTTCTTGAAACGGCCATCAATGAAGCTGATTTCAATGAGGAGACGGATGTCCTTTTGACACCCGTGGATTTTGTTGGTAGCATGCCTCCGCGCATTTACGGAGTTCGCTGTGAACCCAGAGCTGCCGCCTATGTACATGGTCAGGGTACCGGAATGCATACAATGAGGGCTCCTTTTGAAGTGGATCCCTTCCCTCCAGCCGGGGACTACATACTGTTGATTTCCGGGCAGGATAATGACCGTGGGGAGCCGGCGAGAATACGTATCCGGGTCGGGGATACTGTTATTCATGAGGGTGAAAACGGTTTTGTTAGGCACGGCTGGTCACAACGTTCCTGGCGCATCCCGGCGGCCAGTCTGGACCGTTATTCTACCTTGACGATTGAAAATTTGGAAGAGGGCAGTGTCCGTGGTCCTCCATGGTTCATGCTTAATTATGCAATCCTGCGTAAAACCGCCCATTGATTGTCCGCTTGAACTTCCTGCGGCAATGCTCGTAACAGACAATTGCCGCAGGGTACATCCATCCCCACATACTTATTCATGGATACGTTAGGAAAGAGCTTACCTTACCTTGCTACACTGATTGGATCGCTCATACTGAGTCCTGGGTCTCTGATTGGAGATCAGTATCTGGATATTCAGCCACAGGAATTCCTTCCGGGGCATACCGTTACAGCTGTGGCTGCCGGCGATGCCAAGGAGGATACGGATATTCTCGGGGTCGCGGTTACCAGTCCGGTCGAGGGAGTACTGCTTTTCAGGCGTAATAGTGGTGCTTTCATTGCTGATCCCGATCGCATCATCTCATTGGAGGTGATCCCACGTGGTTTGCTACTGGGGGATTTCTTTTCGGATGGCTATGTGGACCTTGCACTGACAACCCACAATACACTTACCTTGTATAGAGGGGCACTGGATTTTTCCGAAGATGGGAACGATATTCTTTACTTCCTGAACACCAATCAACGGGGTGGCAGGGGGCTTCATGTTGCCAGTATGCACCCAAACAGGCCCGGGTTGGACTTTTTTATCGGACCCGTTGTCAGGCGATGGGAGGGCGACCGCCGTGTGCGTAACCTCTATGTGCGGGGGCCTGAGTCCAACAACAATGGGTGGATTGCATTGGAGGATCTCGATAAGGATGGCTTTGTGGATGCTGTCTTTGGCGTCACCAATGAAGACAAATTGCGCATTTACCACGGACCTTTTCCCGACAGACTGATCGAGCCTCATCTGGTGCGCGAATTTGTCGAACTATCAGCCCCGCAATCGGGCATGGTGCCGTTGATTGGAGATATGGATGATGATGGTCGGATGGATTTGGTGGCGAGCGGACGCGATCCGGATGAGGGGGTGTTCGGAATCTATACCTGGTATCAGAATTCTCCTGTTGGTTTCAGCAACGGTGCTTCCCCGGATCGGGTTATCCGTGGCAGCACTGCGCCGCTTTCAGTGGCGTTGGCAGACATCAATGATGATGGTTTAACTGACATTGTTGCATTGGAGCGTCGGCGGGGATCCGCCAGGTTGTTCGTCTTTCTCCAGAGGCCTGACCGGGGCTGGGCTTCAGATATCGAAGAAGCTGACCAGGTTATTAACCTTCCAGTGCCAGCCACGAATCATTGGGTGCTTGATTTTACCGGTAATGGTCAAATGGATGTCATTGTGGCTACGACGAATCCGGAAGGGTTGCTGATCTATCGTAACCAGGGAGAATGATTACTAGGAAGCATAAATTATTATGAAGATGAAAAAAGATGAACTGGTTCGTCGCGAGCTGCCTCAGCCAAAGCTGGGTGCTGCGCTGATCGGCAAAGAAGAGGAGGCCTTGGTGTTGGATGTGCTGCGACGCCGTGAGCTGTTTCGTTACTACGGTATGGACCCCGAGCATCCGCCTTCCATGGTCGCGACACTGGAGCGTGAACTGGCCTACCTTATTGATGTCAAATATGCCCTTGCGGTCAACAGTGGCACTGCGGCTCTGGACGTGGCACTGAGTGCATTGGGAGTGGGGCCTGGGGATGAGGTGATATTGCCTGTCTGGAGCTGGCGTTCCTGTTTCACCGCAGTGGTGAAACTCGGTGCGCGTCCTGTGTTGGCTGAAGTGAATGGGTCATTGAATATTGATCCGGATGAAATTGACCGGCTTGCGAGCAAACGCACCAAGGCAGTATTGGTTGTGCATTTTCAAGGCGTGGCCGCTGAAATCGACAGGATTGTGGAAGCGGCACACAGCCGTGGTATCAAAGTACTTGAGGATGTGGCGGAAAGTCCGGGGGCCCTGTATAAAGGCCGCCGTCTCGGATCATTCGGTGACATCGCAGCTTTCAGTTTTCAATATGCCAAGTCAATGACTTGCGGAGAGGGCGGTGCCGTCCTGACTTCAGATCCGATTCTCTTTGAGCGGGCCATTCGTTTACACGATGTCGGGCAAGTCCGGGATTATCACCGGTCACAAATTGAGCCTAAGTTGACCACACTTTGCGGAAGTAACTGCCGCATGACAGAATTGCAGGGGGCGGTAGCCTTGGCCCAGCTGAGAAAACTGGATGGATTACGTGAACGTTGCCGCGCACTGTCGTCACATATCATTGCCCGCATCAAGGATCTGCCGGGCTTGAAGCTCCGTCCCATCGCTGATCCAGAGGGAGATTCAGGGTTCGAGATTTATTTTTGGCTTCAGGATGAGGTGACCGCCACCCGCTTCATGGAGGCCATGGGTGAGTGGGGGGTACGGGCAACCCGGATTACCGGAACGAAGTGCCATTATGAATTCGATTATTGTCAGGTGGACCCTTCCCACCATCCGTTGGCATCACCTTTCCGTGAAATGGCCAGTTATCCTGGCCCGGGTTATCGAAAAGAGGATTTTCCAAAAACAGAATCTATCATTCGCAACTTTGTTGCCGTACCAATCGGGGTGCTTTTCAGTGATGAGGATGCGGACTATATTGCATCAGTTATTGCGAGGGTGCATGAGGAACTTGAGCTGAATTAACAGGAGAGAACGCTTCTTCCCACAGTTTATGAACTGGCAAGCACACTTACATGCCCTATTTTTTTTCTAATGAATGAGATCAAGGTTGCTGCGGATGGGTTTGAAGTGGGTTTTGGCCGGGCGAATATAACACCCTCCTTTCCTGTGCCCCTTGGAGGTTATGCAACACGGACGCAATTGGTTTCTGCGGTGGATAAACCGATCTGGGCGCGCGCGGTGGTGTGGAAGGATGCTTCCGGGGCCTTGGCACTGATGATTTCATTGGAAGTGGTAGGCTGGTCCCGTATATTGCGCGAAGGGCTGTGTGCATGGGTCCTGGAACGCTACGGGATAGGGGGGGATGCGTGTTTTTTAAACGCAACACATACCCACAGTGCTCCCATGGTGGAGGGAAGTATAGACAACTTGGTTCTATCAGTTGAGGGGTTTTCCGAGGCGCGGTCACGCTACTTCCGTTTTCTGGAGGAGAGAATCAAGGAGGCCGTTGAGCAGGCCTTCTCCTCTCTTTTCCCGGCACGTATGTATTTTACTCAGACGCAAGCCGGATTTGCCGTAAACCGCCGCCGTACCCATCCTGATTGTGCCCACCTCCCTGGCCCTGTCGATCATGATGTGCCGATCATCAAGATTTATGATAAGGCTAATGAACTGAAGGGGATCCTGTTCGGGTATGCCTGTCATACTACGGTGTTGAATGATGATATCATTCATGGCGACTGGGCTGGAATAGCAATGGAATCATTGGAGGAACGACACTCCGGCATTTGTGCTCTTTACCTCGCTGGGTGCGGGGCGGACCAGAATCCTTTGCCCAGACGGAGCAAGAAACTTCGTGATGCCTATGGGATGATTATGGCGGAAGCTATTTCACAGGCAGGAGAAGGCATACCGTTGGATGGGATACTGACAACTCGCAGGAGTGTAGTGGAATTGCCGCTGCAGCGCCTGCCGCAGGTTGAGGAGATTGAAACGCTTCTGGAGAAGGCACCCCCCTTGTACCAGTTCGGCTATAGAAACTTTCTTCAACAGGCAAAAACGCCACAGGGACTTGCCGACATAGTTCCACTGGAAATTGTCGTTTGGCAGTTTGGAAGCAACCTTTGTCTGATAGGCATGAGTGGGGAGATTGTGGTGGACTATGCCCTACGATTCAAAATGAGCTATGGAGCAAACAGTACTTGGGTTTGCGGTTATACTGGAGTTCTTGAAGCTTACATTCCTTCCGAGCGGGTTTTGGCTGAAGGTGGATACGAAGCGGGGGAATCCCAGTTCTGGTTTGGTTGGGCAGCTCCGTTCGCAACCGGACTTGAAGAGAAAATTATCAAAACTGTGGAGAAGCTGCTTCTGTCTTGAAACAAAGCATGGAGAGCTTATTCGCAGTGGAAAAACCACTGTCCCCAATGCAGCCCAGCAGCCCAAAAACCACCGCAAACACCTTTGGGTGTGATAGGCACGAGTTTGCATATCTCACAAGATGCTTAGGCTAAAGTCCCAGTAAGCCTTGGACTCCGCTGAATATCATTTGGGCGGCGAGGGCGGTCAGCACGAGGCCGGTGAGACGGCTGAGGATAACGATGCCGGTTTTTCCGAGCAGACGTTCGATGCGGGAAGCGAGATAAAGGAGGAGGCCGAGGGTGAGAATAGCGGCGAGAAGTCCGGTGATCCCGGCGAACTGGAATCCTTTTTCCTGCATGTCTGCTCCCATTACCAGCAAGGCACCCGTGGTGGCAGGCCCCACGGTGACCGGGATCGCCAAGGGGACCACGGCGGCACTCCGGGGGTCATCCATCGTTACCGGGCTTTTATTGCCTTCCCGGGCGAGGCTGATTCCGTTCAGCATGAGGAGGGTGCCGGCGCCGACTCGAAAGGAGTCCAGTGTGATGCCGAAAACATCAAAAATAAAGCGCCCGAATCCAACCAACACTCCGGCTATAATCGTAACTGCGAGAATGATTCGCAGCGCGATAAGCTGGCGCTCGCGGTGGCTCTGGCCGGAGGTGTAGGTGAGGAAAACCGAAAGGACAAAGAATGGCGTCAGCAGGAAAAAGAATTTCAACCATTCACTGATAAAGACAGATTGCATAGGGGCTGGAGTATGAGGAGATCCCGGCAGGTGGAAATACTATTTTAAGTCGGTTGGGATTGAATGAGAGGTCGAGTAAACGGATCCACTCGTCCAGGCACCCTATCTTGAAGTATCCCTTCATGGGCTTATTAGCATTAGTGCTATCATGCCTTTAACGGGTCGTAATTAGCAGATCAGAGACTCTCATGCTTGCACTATGACTATAAGAATATAGTCAGTTGAATCAGACGCAGTATTCGAATTACTTATCGCCAAATCATTTGAACAGGAATATGAGTATGGGGCAATCTAACGGAAAAAACGAGGGTTCAGCGACTTTGGATCCGGGCGCGGGGCAACAGACGGCTAAAGACGGTCTGAAGGCTGCGGGTGCCGCGGATTATTTTGAGCTGAGATTTGAGTCTATCGGCGGCTTGGGTGCGCATGCGGCCGGGCAGATCCTGGCGACAGCGGCGGTCCTTGGACTGAATATGAACGGGGCCCACTTCTCTTCTTATGGATCGGAGAAAAAGGGGTCTGTCGTTCGCTCCTTTGTCCGTCTGGGACCGAGTGATCAGCCGATACGGACCAGTGCACCGGTGGAGGTTCCGGATGCGGTTGTGGTTTTTCACCGGGCACTGTTGAAATCACCCGCCACTTACTCCGGCCTGAAGGCTGATGGCACGCTGATTTATCCGGCGGCTCCGGGGGAACCGGTGCCGGAGATGCTGTCTGAATTGCCGAAGGGGCTTCGGATTGTTCGGGTGGATGCCCTGGGCATTGCCATAGCGGAACGCTCCCGGCCGAATGCGGTTTTACTCGGGACTTTATGCGAGTTGTTTCCCCAACTGAAAAGCAGTGTGGTACTCGATTTCCTGACTCGCGAATTTGCCCAGAAGCATCCTGCGGCCGTCAAGACGAATGAGGCGGCCTTCCGGCGCGGTGCCTCGGAACTGGAAATTGTAAAAGTCGCAGGTAAGGGGAGCGGGGCTGTTCCGGCAGCCCGTTTTGAGCCACTCTGGGGCTATGAGACTGCTCCTTTGGGAGGCGTTATTCCCAATCCCGGCAACACCTTTTGGAACGACCTTTCCACCGCCCGCATGGGTTGGATTCCGGTACTGGATTCCGAAAAATGCATTCACTGCGCTCTTTGCGATATGGTCTGTACGGACTTCTGCTTTGTCTGGGAAGGTGAGGGCGACACCGGCATTCCCACACAAACCCGTTTGATGGGCATTGATTACCGTTACTGCAAAGGCTGCATGCGGTGTATTGAATCCTGCCCGACCGGTGCCCTCACTCAGGAGGCCGAGATCCCGGGAATGGCCGACCGTCTCAGGGTGCCTTTGTTTCCTCAATTCATTCCAGCTGAAAAGACCTTATGACCACGCTTATTCAAAACGGTAAAGTCGCCGACAAGCCCACCTCAGTTTCCGCTAAAGTTGCACCGCAGGTGTTGGACTTTTGCAGCGGCAATGAGGCGGCCTCTTTGGCAGCCCGCGACATTGGTTTCCATGTGATGGGGTACTATCCTATCACCCCCTCGACGGAGGTGGCGGAAAATCTTTCTCGTATGAAGGCAAACGGCGAGCATGACATCGTCATGATCCCCGCTGACGGCGAACATGGGGCTGCCGGGATATGCTACGGCGCGGCTTTGGGCGGCGGGCGTGTCCTCAATGTGACTTCATCTCAGGGGCTTCTGTATGCTCTTGAGCAACTGCCGGTTCAGTCGGGTACCCGTGTGCCGATGGTTCTGAATCTGGCCACCCGTGCTATCTCCGGCCCCTTGAACATACGGGGTGATCATACCGATCTGAGCTATGCCATTAACATTGGCTGGATTGTGCTGATGGCCCGTGACGCCCAAGCGGTGTACGACATGAATTTCATGGCGGTTAAAATCGGGGAACACCCGAAGGTCCGCCTGCCGGTTATCGTCGCCTATGACGGCTTTTTCACCAGTCACCAAAAACGGAGAATCAGTATTTTCGAGGATGCCGGGCCCGTTAAAGCATTTCTGGGTGAGGCGCAGACCCCCTACAGTGCATTGGATATTGAGCATCCGACCACATTCGGGCCCTACATGAATGACCCGGACCTGATCAATAACAAGGTCCAGCTTTCCCAGGCGATGGCCGAGGCAGCGAAGGTGATACCGGAAATTTTCCGTGAATACGGCGAGCTGAGCGGTCGTCACTATCCGGTGGTTGATCAGTATGCGATGGAGGATGCCGATGTCGGGCTCGCTCTTTTGAATTCTGCGGCGGAAACCGCGAAGGAAACGGCAGACCAGTTACGCGGAGAAGGGCTGAAAGTTGGGGTTTGCTCGCCCAATGTTTTGCGGCCCTTCCCGGGAGACATCCTGAGGGCTTCGCTCAAAAAGACCCGCGCCCTTGTTGTGGGAGAGCGGGCGGATTGTTTTGGAGCCGAGGGCGGTCCGCTTTCACTGGAAGTACGGGCTGCATTGCAGCGGGATACTTCGCACCACACCCATGTGGCCACCCGCATCTACGGTTTGGGTGGAAAGGATTTCTACACTTCGGATGCCCGAACCTTCTTTGAGGAGGGACTGGCGGCGCTGAGGCAGGATGGATTTGAAAAACCCTTTGCCTATCATGGGGCGACACCGGGTAAGCCCAAGCGTGAGCCCGCTAAAGGGCTTCCGCCGATCAAGACGGAAGAAGTCAGCCGGGGTATGGCGAAGGTGCGTCAAAATCCGGAAACCGGAAGACTCGAAGTGGAGTTGGCTCCTCTCTGGGCGACGACAGTTGTGCCGAATCGTCTGGCTCCGGGGCATGGGGCCTGTCCGGGCTGCGGTATCCTGCCGGTACTGCGTCAGGTTTACCGTGTGCTCGAAGGCGATATAGTGGTTCTTTTCCAAACCGGATGTGCCATGGTGGTCACCACCGGCTTCCCCTCGACCGCACACCGCATCACCTATGTTCATAACCTATTCCAGAACGGAGGTGCGACACTCTCCGGGCTGGTGGAAATGTACCACGAACGGGTCAGACGCGGTGAGCTTCCTAAAATGGAAGATCCGACTTTCCTCATGGTCAGTGGAGACGGCGGTATGGACATTGGTATGGGTGCCGCGCTTGGTGCTGCCCATCGTAATCACCGCATGATCATACTGGAGTACGATAATCAAGGCTACATGAACACCGGAGCCCAGATGTCGTATTCGACTCCGCTTGGACACCGGACCTCCACCAGTGAAGTCGGCAGTGCCCAGGCTGGAAAAGGTTTTCATCACAAAGATACTCCCCAGATCTTTGCTTCAACTGGTATCCCCTATGTTTTCACAGCCAGTGAGGGCTATGCCGAGGACTTGATGCGTAAAGCGGCCAAGGCACAGTGGTATGCCAAACGCGAGGGTTTGGTTTATGGCAAGGTCCTGTCCTTCTGTCCGCTGAACTGGAGAACCGAGGACAATGCCGCACAGCCTGTTCTGCAGGCGGCGACGGATTCCTGCTTCTTCCCGCTTTACGAAGTGGAGAAAGGCAAAACCACCATCAGTTATGATCCCGATGCTGTTGGTAACCGGTGCCGTGTTGAGGACTGGATTAAACTTATGGGCAAAACCAAGCACCTTCTGTCGGAGAAAAACAGGGCCTACCTTGAGGCAATCGAAAAGGAGACGGACCGCCGCTGGAGACGTATTCGTGCCATGCACGAGCATCCGGACCTTTAACCATCTTCCTTCACATCATGTACAAGATTCTTGAAAAACGAAAGCTGACGCCAGTCACAACACTATTCCGGGTGGATGCACCGCTCATTGCGAGATCCGCCCAGCCCGGGCAATTCATCATCCTGCGGGTGCGTGAGGATGGCGAACGGATCCCCCTGACCATTGCGGATTACAGTCCGGAAGAAGGTACGATAACCATCGTGGTCCAAGCGGTGGGGGCAACCACCCGGCGCCTGTCCGTGCTGGAGGAAGGCGAGGGGATCCTCGATGTGGTCGGCCCCCTGGGTAATCCGATTGAGATCCCGCCTGGTGGCCATGTGGTCGGTGTTGGCGGTGGCTTTGGTGCCGCCGCTTTACTCTGCTTCATGCGAGCCGCGACAAAACGGGGAGACAAAACCACCACGATTATCGGGGCCAGAAACAAAGACCTGCTGCTTCTCGTGGACGAGTTGAAAGCCGCCTCCACCAACCTGGAGATATGCACGGACGATGGTTCCGCCGGTTTCAAAGGTTTTGTCACACAACGGCTGAAACAACTTATCGACGGAGAGGGTCCCGGACGCCCGGATCACGTCGTGGCGATAGGGCCTATGCCTATGATGCGGGCGGTGGCGGAAACCACACGCGAATCCGCGATTCCCACTCTCGTTTCGATGGATCCGCTTATGGTGGATGGTACCGGTATGTGTGGCGGTTGCCGGGTGAAGGTTGGGGATACCGTTCAGTTCGCCTGTGTGGAAGGCCCCTGCTTCGACGGGCATCTGGTTGATTTCGAGGAAGCCATCCGCCGGACCAAAAGTTACGTCCGGGAACAGGAAAAGGCCTGCCAACGTTTAGAACAGGAAGGAGTACTTCATGCCTCTTAAAAGAATCGATAAGACGAAAATGCCGGAACGCCCCTCTGCTGAGAGGGTCCTTGACTTTAAAGAGGTGAACGAGGGGTTTACGCTGGCCAAGGCGGCCTTTGAGGCGGAGCGCTGCCTTCGCTGTCAGGATCCCATTTGCATCCAGGGCTGTCCTGTGAATATTCCGATTCCGGATTTCATTCACGCGATTGCGGCCAGAAACCTGCCGGAAGCGGCCCGCTTGCTGCGCACAGCGAATCCTTTGCCTTCTATCTGCGGGCGGGTGTGCCCGCAAGAGGTACAGTGTGAACAACTTTGTCACATGACGCAGCGCTTCCAGCCAGTCGCCATCGGTGCGTTGGAACGTTTTGTGGCGGACTGGGAACGGACCCAGCCTCCCTCAGAGCCCGCAAAGCCCACACGGAAGGAAAAGGTCGCGGTCATAGGTGCCGGGCCTGCAGGCTTGGTCTGTGCAGGTGAACTGGCCCGTCTCGGCTATCATGTCACTATTTACGAGGCCTTGCACGCACCGGGCGGTGTTCTCCGTTACGGTATCCCCGAGTTTCGTCTGCCCAAGAGTATCCTCGATCAGGAAATCGATGTCCTGAAGCGCAGTGGGGTTGAAATTGTCTGCAACGTTATTATCGGCAAAACACTCACGCTGGAGCAGCTCTTTGATGAATTCGGGTTTGATGCCGTCTTCATCGGATCGGGAGCCGGATTGCCCCAGTTCCTCGGTATCCCGGGTGAAAATTTCAACGGGGTCTTCTCTTCAAACGAATTCCTCACCCGGATCAATCTCATGCGGGCCTATGCCTTTCCGGAAGCGGACACCCCCCTCCATGTCGGAGAACGGGTTGCCGTAATCGGTGCCGGTAATACGGCCATGGATGCGGTCCGTTCCGCTTTGCGTATGGGAGCCAAAGAGGGGCATATCGTTTACCGCCGAAGCGAAAAGGAAATGTCTGCCCGGGTGGAAGAGTACCACCATGCGATCGAAGAAAATGTTCAGTTCCACTGGTTGACGAATCCAGTTGAAATTATCGGAGACGAGAACGGGTGGGTGACCGGACTGAAGTGCATCAAGATGAAACTGGGTGAAGCGGATGAATCCGGCCGGGCCCGTCCGGAACCGATTCCGGGGTCGGAATTTGTTTTCCCCGTGGATACCGTTGTATTGGCTGTTGGCACCACTCCGAATCCGTTGCTGGTCAAGACGGCCAAGGGTCTCGAAACGACGCGCAAAGGATGTCTTGTCACCGATGGAGAAACAGGACGGACCACCCGGCGTCGCATTTATGCGGGCGGAGATGCCGTCACCGGTGCCGCCACGGTCATCCTCGCAGCCGGAGCCGGGAAAAAAGCTGCCGAGGCGATACACTCGGATTTGAGCGGCGGCAACGGAGTTTGATCGTTTAGCCTGAAAAATTCACCGGATTGTGCGAAAAGAGGATTAAGTTATTTATTATGA
>CAZCJJ010000008.1:0-12468 GCA_964499045.1 uncultured Opitutales bacterium
TCAGGGCGCGCCTTGCGCTTCATCACTTCTGGGCTTCGTGAATATTCCAGGTTAGTGAAAAATTGATTTCGTTTCAATTTTACCCATACCGTCCGGGGAGGGTTATTGGATAACGGTATAAGTCAGTGACTCCCAGGATGGCTCATCGGGCAAGTCGGCATTCGAACTGAGTCTCATTTCGGCATAGAGGATTTCATCCAGCATGGTCAGTTCGGTTTTGGGTTCCGGTGCCGCATTGGGGATGTCTGCCTGGGTCCGGGTGGGTGGTGGAGTGGGAGCCGGTGCCGTGACCTGTGTGGATTGGATGTAGGCCTCATGCTTGGCCAGATTGGCCTTGGGATCCTGTTCGCGGGCCTGCTGGAAAAGGAAGGCAAATCCGAGAATCCCCAGAATAAGGGTAGCCGCCATGCCCCCGAGGGTAAGCGTCCAGACGGGGAGGGCGAAGCGGGCGGGTCTTTTGTTCTCGCGAGCCGCGTTACTCATCGCCTGAACCAGCGCCTGCGTGCGGGCTGCGGTTTCGGGTATGGGATGCTGTGCGAGCCAGGCGTCAATTTGACGGTCCATTGAATCGGCAGAGTCTTTGTCTGCTGTGGCCTCCTGGCAGATCCGATCGACAATCGCGTCTGTCCGGTTCGGGGTAGGCGGAATCGGCGGGCTCTCCAGCCAGCGGTCAAGCATACTGTCCAGGTCACGGTTATTGGGTTTCATAGAAATCACGGAGTTGATCTTTTAAAGTTTGGCGGGCCCGGTGGATCCATGTTTTGACGGAGGTGACGGGAGCTTCCATGGCCCGGGCAATTTCTTCGTAACTGAGCTCTTGCTGTTTGAGTAGCAGGATGGCGGTGCGCTGGTTTTCGGGCAATTTTTCCAAGGCCATTTCCAGTGCCTCTTCGATTTCAAGCAGGGGGAGTGCTGAGTCCGGTACCGAGTGTCCGGTGAGGTCGCAAGGATCCACATTCTCCAGCGGTTTGCGGCTTTGCCTTCGGAATTCATTAATCAGTACCCGTCGGGCCACATGGAAAAGGAAAGTGGAAAATTTGGCATTTGGACGGTAGCGGGAGGCGGCCCGGCAGATTTTCACAAAAACAATCTGGGTGAGGTCCTCGGCGGTCATTTCGGAGCGCAGGGAACGGTAAAAGAAGTTGATCAAAGGGCCCTGCCAGCGGTGAACCAGCATGCGCATGGCTTGTTGGTCCCCGTTGGCGATAGCTTCCATCAAGTTGTAGTCATCCGGGGTTTGTGCTTCACTATCCAAGTTCACGGGGGGAGACATTGCGGACTCTTCACGGGGGGGTGCGTGATGGAGTGGGTGGTTCATGGTCATTTCGGCAGGATGCTGAGGATGAAAAGGGATCGGCGCGGTTCGGGCTGCCGGAATGCGGGATTGCGTCGGGCCACATGCCCGTGAAATCCCGACGGCAATTTCCGGATAGATAGACTGTGCCGAAACACCCATACCGTAAAGGAAACATCGAAGGCAGGCAAAAGTTTCGCATTTTATTTGGGTCTGATCCTTGCAACTTATCCGGATCCCGGGCAGAAAACCATCGTTTTCCCGGCAAAGTTTTTCAGAAATTACTGAGCATCTGTAGTTTTCGTTATACTGGATTTATTTACTATATATAGTATCTAATGGATGTGCTTGGCACTATATATAGTGTTTGGGGGGTTGACAGGACTGAGGAAAGTTTCCATTCTCTGCTCCATTCTCCTATCAGGATTTTCGCTAAAACACAGGAGATTTTTACACAACTTCTTCAACCCCAACAAGCAGCAGCATTTCAAACTATGGATACCAAGGAAATTACGATTGGAAACAAGACCTTCATTCTGGACCGGGCCAAGGCGGAGGCTGCTTTAGCGGCCAAAAAGGTGATCAATGGCCGTGACACGATGTTCTTCAACATCCTGCCCTTAAGGTACCAGTGGGCCTATGATTTGTACAAGACCATGAAGACGAACCACTGGGAGCCGGAAGATATCCCGATGCAGAAGGACTGTGAACAGTGGCGCGACAGCAGTGGTTTCATTACGGACATTGACCGCTGGATTATCAAAATGGCCATCGGTTATTTTTCCGCAGCCGAGGGGATTGTCGGGGATAACATCATCCACGTGGTTCGGGAGTTGGTAACGGCCTCCGAGTTGAAACTCGTTTTGGGCCGACACGCCCATGAGGAAAACATTCATGCCGATTCACTGGTTTATATGATCAGCTCCCTTGGTATCAATCCGCACGAGTGTGAGGCGATGTTTTCGGATATCCCCACTATCGATAAGAAGGCCGAATTTGTGGTGCAGAATTCAAGGAAGCTGCGGCGGGATATGGACCTGACCAAGACGGAGAACAAGCAGGCTCTGGCAAAAAACATTTTCCTTTTTGGCCAGTGCATGGAAGGCACCCAGTTCTATGGCCTGTTCGGAATGGTGCTTTCACTTTACCGTCAAAATAAATTCCCGGGCATCGGTCAAATGTTCCGCTATACCCTGAGGGATGAATCCAACCATATCGAACTCTTCAAGGACTTGTTAATCGAACTGACCGAGGAAAACCCGGATATCTGGACTCCGGAATTCCGCAAGGAACTCACAGACATGATGAAGGAGGCTGTTGCGCTGGAGAAGGACTTTATCCGCGATTGCCTCCCCATCAATTCAGTCGGTCTGAGTGCCAGCGAGTTTGAACAGTATATTGACTATATTGCCGACCGTCGTCTTGAAGGGGCAGGGCTGACTCCCCTGAATCCGGGGATTAAAAATCCCTTCCCCTGGTTGTCTGAAATGATGGACATCAAAAAGGAGCAGAACTTCTTTGAGGGTCGCGTGACCGAGTATCAAAAATCATCCGCCCTCGACAATGTGGATGACGACGATCTCTGAAGATGGAGCATGCGGGGATGGCTGGATGACCGGCCTCCCCCTTTGCGAAGAACTTTTCCCTGAGAATACAATTGACATCCTAAAGCACTACATCTTGTATATCCTTCACTCCTGTTGCACAATATATAGGGGGTTCTTTAATGGGTTCTGCTATGGTAATAAGTTCCAGTAACTTAACTTTGTGCCAATCCCTGGTTATCCCCAAATTGAATCTACTTCGATTGCTGAATAAACGTAATACTGACCTTGCCCCGATCCTTCCAGCTGGAATGTCGAAAGGCATTAGCCCTGAAAATTAATTATTTAAACCTATATTGATATGATTCGTAATTTTTCCTTTGATGAAGACCTTGCTCTCAAACGCTATGTTTCCACGCCAGCGGACCAGAAGCCGCGTTTCAACTGGAGGGACGTTGTCACCGACGATCGTCTGGTCCAGCCGGAGGTTAAAGTGGACCTTGGGGGGATTGAGCGTGATTTCGATCTGGCCGAGATTGCGGACACGATTGGAAACGCCCTGACGGACCTGTTGCTTTCCCGGGAGGAGAACGATATTTTCACCGAGCAGAACCGGACCTTTGTGGCCAATGTGGCCCGGATGGTAAGTGAGCACATTCTGAGCCGCATTCAGCGGGAGGGGGACGTGTGTCTGCCCCAGCATGAGATCAACCTGATTATTGAGAAGGCGCTGGTGGAGAAGGACGCGCATGATGTGGCCAAGAGCCTTGTCGCCAAGCGTTCGCTTTTTGGCGGGCAACGGGTGAGTGGGCCGGAGGAGCCGCAGCGGTTGAATATCCGTCTTATCCGCCGGAACCGTCAGGTGGTGCCCTGGGACCAGAACAAGGTGGAAGTTGCGGTCCGCAAATCCTTCCTTTCCCTTCATCTGGATTCTTCGCCGGCGATTGAAGTGGCCCGGGCGGTGACCCGCCGGGTGCGCGAGCTGGATCAGGCCTTTGTCCACATTGAAACCGTGCAGGACCTGGTGCAGGAGGAACTGATGCGCCAGGGACATTTCAAGGTGGCCGAACGTTACATCGTTTACCGTGCGGAACGTGCCCGTTTGCGCGAATTGATCGTCGAAGCTCCGGAAGACAGCCGTCAGGACTCGATGATCATGATCAAGGCCGAGGACGGATCTACCTTCTTCTGGGATGCGCAGGAGTTACGGAAACGGATTGAGTTTGCCTCGATTGATTTGGAGCTTTGCCTCAGTCGAGAGGAGATTGAAACGGAGCTTCGTCGCTCCCTGTATTCGGAAATGTCCCGCGAGGACCTGAAACGGACCATTATTTTAAATGCAAAGGCATTGTTGGAGCGGGATGCGGATTTTGCCAGATTCTCCGGCCGCATTCTTCTGAGTTATATTTACGAGGAAGTGCTCGGTTGGGATATTATGCAGGACGGGATTGAGGGATTGCAGCGTTCCCACAAGATGTACTTCAAGCAATTCATCCGTCGCGGGGTCGAAATTGAGCGTCTGGATCCGGCCTTGTTGACCTATGACCTGGATCGCCTGGCGGAAGCCCTGGATCCCTCGGCTGATTTGGATTTCGAGTACCTCGGGGTGCAGACACTTTATGACCGCTATTTGATTGTGGACAAGACGGGCAAGGCGATGCGTCGTCTGGAAACACCCCAGCTTTTCTGGATGCGCGTGTCCATGGGCCTCTTTCTGAAGGAAAAGGACAATCGTGAAGACTGGGTGGTCCGGCTTTACAATCTCTACAAGAGCCGCCGCTTCTGTTCATCCACGCCGACACTCTTTAATGCCGGTACATTACACAGCCAGCTTTCCTCCTGCTACCTCTACAAGGTGGATGATTCGATCGAAAGTATCATGTTCCGGGGGATTGCCGAAAATGCCTTTCTTTCCAAGTGGGCCGGCGGGTTGGGTGGTTCCTGGACTGCGGTTCGCGGGACGGGTAGCTACATCAAGGGCACCAACGGCGAGAGTCAGGGAGTCATCCCCTTCATGAAGCTGCACAACGACCAGCTGGTTGCGGTTAACCAGGGGGGCAAGCGCCGTGGCTCCGGCTGTGCCTATCTTGAAACCTGGCACAACGACATTCACGACTTCCTCCAATTGCGCCGGAATGTCGGCGATGACCGCCGCCGGACGCATGACATGAATACGGCGAACTGGATCCCCGACCTGTTCATGAAACGGATGGAGGCCCGTCAGGAATGGACCCTTTTCCGCTCCAACGAGGTACCTGATCTGCACGACCTTTATGGCAAGGCCTTCGAGGAGAAATACGAAGAGTATGAACGCAAGGCGGAAGCCGGGGAGATCTGGGGCAAGAAAATCAAAGCCATTGATCTCTGGAAGGAAATGCTGAAGATGCTCTTTGAAACAGGGCACCCCTGGATTACCTTCAAGGATCCCTGCAATATCCGCAGCCCGCAGGACCATGCCGGAGTGATCCACTCTTCCAACCTTTGCACGGAAATCACCCTGAACACGGGGAAGGATGAAACCGCAGTCTGCAATCTGGGCTCCGTCGTGCTGGATACCCACCTGGATGATAACGGGGTGCTGGATCTGAGGAAATTGCAGGAAACTGTCAGCATCGCCGTACGGGCGCTCGACAATGTCATCGACATCAATTTCTACCCGACCGAAGCCGCCCGGACATCCAACCAGCGCCATCGTCCGATTGGATTGGGAGTCATGGGGTTAGCCAATGCACTCTACCGCAGAAACCAGGGCTTTGCCTCGAAAGAGGCGGTTGAGTTCAATGACGAGTTCATGGAAGCCATCGCCTATTTTGCCTATGAGGCTTCCAGTGATCTGGCGGCGGAACGGGGCTCTTACAGTAGCTTCAAGGGCTCCAAGTGGGACCGCGGGCTCCTGCCTCCCGATACTTTGGATCTCTTGGAGAAAGAGCGCGGCGTACCCTTGGATGTAGTCCGGGGAGGCCGGATGGATTGGTCTGCCTTACGACAGAAAATCACCAGTCAGGGTATGCGGAACTCCAATGTCCTGGCCATTGCTCCGACCGCCACCATTTCCAACATCATGGGAACCAGTCCCTGCATAGAGCCTTATTACAAGAATCTCTATGTGAAGAGTAACCTTTCGGGTGATTTCATCATTCTCAACACCCTCCTGGTCAAAGACCTCAAGGCCCGTGGCCTCTGGGGACAGGACATGGTGGACCAGTTGAAATACTTCGATGGCGAACTGGATCAGATTGAGGAGATTCCGGAGGATTTGAAGAAGAAGTACGCCACCGCCTTCAGTGTGTCTGCGGATTGGATCATTGAGGCTGCGGCCCGCCGCCAGAAATGGATCGACCAGGCCCAAAGCGTCAACCTTTTCATGAGCCAGCCGGATATCAAGGTCCTCTCCCATATGTACCGGGCCGCCTGGCACAAGGGCTTGAAGACGACTTATTATCTCCGGAGCCTCGGTGCATCCAATATCGAAAAGGCAACCATTTCCAAGAAAGTCGGTCGGACTCCCGGCAGCAAGAGCATGCCCGCTGACGCCGTGCCCGTCGCCGAAAAACGCGATTATACTGAAGCGGAAAAGAAGGCCTGCAGTATTGAAGCCATGTTAAATGGCGAAGAATGCGAGGCCTGCCAATAACCGTCCTATCACTCTCCTCTGCAATCGGTGCAACTAGACTGATGCTTATACAGGGCGGCCCTCCGGGGCCGCTCTTTCTGTTTATCCCTATCAGTAGCCGCCTTCGTTAGAAGGTGGACCGCTGCTTGGAGAGTTTGCAATCGGTAATCGACTTTATCTCTCCTATCCGCTTGCATGAACTGACCTTATATGAAATCCACCGCCTTCATCTACCATCCGGATTACCGGCATCATGAGACAGGGCTCTGGCATCCTGAAAACAGTGGTCGTCTGGACACGGTGCTGGCGGATTTGGAGAACGACAGTCTGGCCCAGTCGCTTAGCTGGTATCGTCCGGATCCGGCCTTGCTGGAAGATATCCGTCGCGTTCATGACCGTGGCTATATCCGGATGGTGGAAGAAGCCTGCCTCACCGGACAGTCGGCACTTGATCAGGGGGATACCCAAATATCCCACGATTCCTTTGCCGTCGCACTGCTGGCTTCAGGGAGTGCCCGGTTGGCGGTTGATCTGGTCTGTCAGGGAGAGGTTCGCAATGCCTTTTCCGCCATGCGTCCTCCGGGGCACCATGCAACCGCCAATGAGGCCATGGGCTTCTGTCTCTTCAATCATGTCGCGGTGGCGGCCCGTTATGCGCAGGCAAAACACGGTGTGGGCAAGGTGGCGATTCTGGATTGGGATGTCCATCATGGCAATGGTACCCAGGCTATTTTCTATGAGGACCCTTCGGTCCTGTTTATCAGTTTGCATCAATATCCCTTTTACCCCGGCACCGGAGCCGCCAGCGAAACGGGTAGCGGCGACGGCTTGGGCACGACTTTGAATATCCCCTTGGTTGAAGGCGGTGGCGGCGATGTTTACCGCGAAGCGATAGCCGAAAAAGCCCTGCCCGCCCTAGAGGCTTTTGAGCCCGAACTGCTGCTGGTGTCAGCCGGATTTGACGCCCATACTCTCGACCCATTGGGAGGCATGAAACTGGAAGCGGAAGACTTTGACTGGATGGCGTCGCAGGTGAAGGACATTGCAGGTCGTTATTGCGGCGGCCGCTGGATCTCCATTCTGGAAGGCGGCTACCACCCCAGGGCGCTCTCCGAGTGCGTCCGGGGCCAATTGAAAACCATGCTGGAAGCGTAGCTGGTCGTAGCGTGAAGTCTGGCTCTTAAAAACCAAAATCACTAAACTCCTCATTAATACCGATGACTCTATCATCCCTTTACTCCCACTTAAATTGTGCTCGGTGTATATCCTATATCGTCATGACCTTTATGCTCTCCCATCCGCTTAATGCTGATCAGGATGAACTGGATACGGCATTGGAGGATAGTGCTCCCTTTGTCGCGGTAATGGGCAATGTCCATTTCTGTGGAATGGTTAAGGGGGAGTCGGGAGATATTTACATTGCCTTTATCCATATACCGGAACCGCCTTTGCGCGCCCCGTCAACCCGGGGGCCAGGCCATGGGGCGCCCGGCGAGGACATGGACATGTAAATGCGGAACACTTTCCCCGCCATGGGGGCCGTTGTTGATGACGAGACGGAAGCCTTCATCGCCCCCGTGTTCCTTGCCTAAGTTGCGGGCAGTGAGGATGAGGTGCCCGAGCAGAGCCTGGTCCGCATCCTCCGTCTCACCAACGCGCGGGATCGGTTTCCTGGGAATGACCAGCAAGTGAACCGGTGCCTTCGGGTCAATGTCGAACAGGGCGACACACAGTTCGTCTTCGTATGCTATTTTGGCCGGAATTTCCCGATCAATGATTTTCTGAAACAGTGTCTTCTGACTCATTAGCCTGCGGATTGCTTTTCTTGAAAAAGATGGATGTCGCGTTGCGGGAAAGGAATCGAGATGCCTTCGCGGTCGAAGGTTTCCTTGATGAGTTTGTTCAAGGCCAGTTTGGTCGGAAACCAGTCAGCCCGCTTGGTCCAGGCATGTACCATAATGTCGACGGAGCTGTCATTCAGCTTGGCGATGGCGACGTTCGGAGCGGGATCATCGAGGATCGCCTCGTGGGACTGGAGGATACCCCGAACCAGTTCAATAGCCTTGTCCATATCATCGCTGTAGCTGATGCCAAAGGTTTCATTGATCCGGCGGACATCGTTGTGAGTCTCAGTGAAACTGGTGATCGTGTTGCCCCATATTTTGCTGTTGGGTACGATAACGGTTGGGCCATCGGGTTCGTGAGCGCGGGTGACGAAAAGTCCGAGGTCATCGATGATAAGAACATTGCCATCGATTTTAATGATACTGCCGACCCCAAAAGGACGCAGAAGCAGAAGCATGACGCCGGCTGCCACGTTGGTGAGGGTTCCTTGCAAGGCCAAGCCGATGGCAAGGGTGGCGGCACCGAGGACGGCGACCAGACTGGTGGTTTCCACCCCGAACTGGTTCAGGGTGGCGATAATGGTGACGGCGATGACGCCAATGCGCACCAGCTTGGCAACCAGATGTCTGATGGTGGCATCCAGCTTTTCCGAACGCCCCAAGCTGCTGTCCGTTAATTTGGCCAGAAAGCCAGCCAGCCAAAAGCCGACGACGAGTGTGATAATAGCCCCGAGGACCTGAAGTCCGTACTGTGCAACGTATTGTGAAAGATTTTCCATAACTGCAATGTATAGCTATTGGAAATAGGGTTTTAAAGCTTATTAATGATAAATATGGACCAACTCTTTCCGGTGGAGCTCTTTCTGTAGTCGGGTGAGGAGCGGGTGGGTTGCTGTTTTTTTCGTGGCGGGGCGAGATCGGTCCGGGTCGAAAAGCACCGGGCGAATGCCTTGGATGGCATTGGTCAGGAACACGGCATCGGCGTTCACAAGGTCATGCGAGGAATAATGGCCCTCCTCATGGGCGATGCCCAGACTGGCTGCGGATTCCAATACGGTTTGCCGGATGATGCCGGGCAGCACCCCACAGTCAAGCGAGGGGGTGTAAAGTTTGTCCTCACGAATCCAGAAGATATTGGCGATAGTGGTCTCGGCGATATATCCTTTTGAATTGAGCATCAAGGCATCCTGGAAACCGTCCGCCTTGGCCTGTTGTAGGATCAGCATGTTTTCCATGTAGTTCATGGTCTTGTGCCGGCAAAGCGGGGAGGTCTCATTCTTGCGGACATCCGAAAGGGTGATGCTGCCCGGTGTCCGGGTGGCGACAACTGCACTCAAAGGAGGGCGGAGGTTGGCAACAAAGCGACAGTCATCGGCATCCTTGATCAGGCAAAGTTTGAGCGCGCTCCCTGGGGCGGGCGTTTGCTCTTCAAGGCAAGCCTTCAGCCGTTGACCTGCTGATGCCTGGTTTTCGGGTATGCTCAGCCCGAGTTCCCCGGCGGAGCGGGTCAGGCGTCGCCAGTGTTCGTCAAAAAAAACGATACCGCCTTCCAGTGGTTTCATCGTTTCAAACAGCCCAAAACCATGGGAGAAAAAACTGCCTGCGACCGAGACGGTTTCGTAAGGTGAATGCTTGCTATTCATGGGGTGAAGGAAAGGAGTACGGGCGTCTCGCCCGTGAATGAGAAGTGACGCGGGGGCAAGATGCTCACGCTCCTTGGCTTGTTGGTAACATCAGGATAAAGGTGATTTTTGACCGATAGCTTTAAGGATGCCGGCGGCTTTTTGCCAGCTTTCCTGATATTCTGCTTCCGGATCCGAATCCCAGACCACGCCGCCGCCGACATTGAAAGAGAGTTGTGAGCCGCGGATCAGGGCGGTGCGGATCGCGATATTGAAGTCTGCGTTGTTGTTGAAATCGATATAGCCGATGGCTCCGGTATAGCCGCCCCGGCGGATACCTTCCAGTTCGTCGATGACCTCCATCGCACGGATCTTGGGGGCTCCGGTGATGGAGCCTCCGGGGAAAAGGGCCCGGATACAATCGAACACCGTGCGGTCGTCCCGCAAACGTCCGGAAACCGAAGCCGTCTGGTGGATGACGGAACTGTATTTTTCCAAATGAAACAAGCCCTCAACTTGGACGGATCCCGCTTCCGCCACCTTGCCGAGGTCATTCCTTTCCAGGTCCACAATCATGAGCAGCTCGGAGCGATCCTTGACTGACTGCCGTAGTTGTTCGCAATACAAGGCGTCCTCCTTTTCGTCTCTGCCCCGGGGACGTGTCCCTTTGATCGGGCGGGTGCTTACATGCCGCCCTATTATGCGGATGAACTGTTCCGGTGAAGAGGAAACCATGGCAAAATCCGGATGAATGAGGCAGGCCGAGTAGGGGGCGGGGCTCGTCTGCCGGAGACGGAGAAACAAATCGAGCGGGGTGCCTTTTTCGATCCGGGCGGTCAGGTGTTGCGATAGATTGACCTGATAGACCTCTCCCTGACGGATGTAGTCGCGGATGGTCCGGACCGCCTGGCAATAGCCTGCCGGGGTGAAATTGGATTCGGGTGCTGTGGCTTGGAAATCTCCCTCCAACAGGTCAGTATCTCCCGCTTCCTGACAGAAAATTTCCAACTGATCCAGCAGGCTGTCGGCCGGGCTTTCGATACCATGGGCGATGGCGATCAACTGACCTTCCTGGTGGTCGTAGGCAAGGATGCCGTCATAAATACCGAAGTACAGGTCGGGCAGGCCGTTGGTATCGGTGGAAGTACCGGGTAGTTGTTCGAATTCGCGGCTGAGGTCGTAAGCGAAATAACCGACGGCTCCTCCGGTGAAAGGGATGCTCGAGTGGTTGTCGCGGTGAAAGGGGGTCCACAGCGATTCGAAGGAGTTCAGCGAAGGGCCTTTCCGGACCGTTTGTTTGCCGCTTTTGTCCTGTACCCGGACTTGGCCGTCCTTGCCGGAAACGACCAGAAGCGGATCAAAGCCGATGAAGGTGTAGCGCCCCAGGCCGTCGTTGCAAAGCGAGCTGTCGAGAATGAAAGGGTAGGGGCGGTTGCCCGCCGCCCGAACGAGCAGCCGGAGGTCATGGCTCCATGTGATGTCCCTTGATTTCATCCTATTCTCCGCAGTTGAACCACTGATTAACACTGATAGACACTGATGTAAGACAAATTACGATTATTTGTTGGTTCACATGTTAGGTGAATATCCCCAAATTTTTAAGTTTCTGATTATCGGTGTTCATCTGTGTTAATCAGTGGTTGAATCTCGGTTTTTGATTTCATCAGTCCAGCGAAGTGAATTCCGGATCATGTCCTGTCCGCATTCCGTGAGTAGAGCTTCGGGGTGAAACTGAACCCCTTCAAGCCGCAAATCCCCGTTCAGTATCCCCATGATTTCCCCCGTCTTGGTTCGGGCGGTGATACTAAAGCCGGACGGCAGTGTGTCTTCTTCCAGAATAAGCGAGTGGTAGCGGGTTACCTGCAGGGGATTTTTTAGTCCATGGAAAACCCCCTCGTTCCGGTGGAAGACGGAGCTGAGTTTACCGTGGACTGGAGCAGGGGCTTCCCGGATCTTCCCCCCGTAAACAGCGGCGATGATTTGGTGGCCCAGGCAGACTCCGAAGATGGGGATTTCTCCGGCCAGTGTTTTTACCAGGGTGCGGCAGATACCGGTGCGGGTGGGATCGCCGGGGCCGGGGGAGAGCACGATGAGCGAGGGATTGCGCTGCCGCAGCGATTCGACATCCGTTTGATCATTCCGGATCACCTCGCAGTCGCAACCAGCCATCAGGTAATACTGATAGAGGTTGTAGGTAAAGGAGTCGTAATTATCGATCAGGATAACCATGGGAAAAGGAGAGCCGGCTCTTATTTACCGCTCTTCGGGTCAAAGGCATCACGCAGCCCGTCGCCGAGGAAATTGAGGGAAAAGAGGGTGAGGGCAAAGAAGAGGCTCGGAAAAAAAAGCATCCAGGGGGATTCTTCCATGTTTTCCGCTCCGGAACGGATAAGGTCGCCCCAACTGGTCATAGGGGCCTGAACTCCGAGCCCGAGGAAACTGATGAACGCTTCGAGGAGCATGACGCCGGGGATGGTGAGGGTGGCATAGACCAGAATGGTGCCCCAGAGGTTGGGCAGGAGATGCTTGCGGAGTATACCGGTGAAGGGCT
>CAZCJJ010000008.1:12478-25652 GCA_964499045.1 uncultured Opitutales bacterium
TTGAGCCCAAGCACCTGCCCGCGCACAATACGGGCCATGGGCAGCCACTCCACCGCACCGATGGCCAGAAAAATCAGCCAGAGGTGGCGGCCAAAGGCAACCATCAGGAGGAGAACAAAAACCGTGAAGGGGAGGGCATAGAGGATTTCGACGCAGCGCATCATGAAACGGTCCACCCGCCCCCCCGCATAGCCCGACAGGCAGCCATACAGCACCCCGATGGTCAACGCCACGGCGGTCGCGATCAGTCCGACCAGAAAGGAAATACGCCCCCCGTACAGGATGCGGCTGAATAAATCACGGCCAAGGGTGTCAGTCCCCATCCAATGGGCTGCCGAGGGGGCACTGGCACCGAGTTCCAGATTCTGGGCACTTGGGCTGGGCAGGGGAAGCAGCGGAGCGCTGAAGCAGAGTATGCCGGCCAACAGGATCCAGCAGAGGCCCGCGAGGGCGGCCCGGTTCCGGCTCAGACGCTGCCAGGTCCGCCGGTTCGGCGAAACAGGTATGACAAGGGGCTCCCGCTGGATGGCTTCAGGCGTCATGAGAGTTTTTGCCTCGGGTTGACCAGGGCGAGCAGGATGTCGGCCAGCAGGTTGAAAAGAACGAGAATGGCGGCGTAAAAGATCACCGTCCCCACCACCATCGTATAATCGCTGTCGAGTGCCGCCCCGACAAAGAATTTGCCCAAACCCGGAATATTGAAAACCGTTTCGATGACAAAGGATCCGCTCAGCAGGCCGGCAGCCGCAGGCCCGAGGTAGGACAGGACGGGGCAAATGCCGTTCTTCAGGCCATGGACAAAATACACCCGCCACCAGGGCAGGCCCTTGGCCTCGGCCGTGCGCATGAAATCATTTGTCCGGATGTCAACCATGCTGGAGCGCGTCAGCCGGGCAATGTAGGCCGCGTAAAACAGGCCCAGTGCAAGCGAGGGCAGGATACGGTCCCGGGGGAAATGCCAGCCCATTACGTTGACCATTTCCAGCTGAAGTCCAAAAACAAGCAGCAGCAGGGGCCCCAGCACGAAAGTCGGCAGGCAGATACCGATCATGGCCAGGCTCATGGGAAGGTAGTCGGACCATGTATTCGGGCGGATAGCGGCCAGAACCCCCAGAACGATCCCCACCGACAGGGCCACCAGCAGGGCATGGAGGCCCAGCTCAAGTGAGATCGGAAACTTGGCTGCAATCAGTTCGTTTACCGTCCATCCCGGGAACTGGTAAGAGGGGCCGAGATCCCCCTTCAACAGATTTTCCAGGAAGTGCAGATACTGGGTCCCCAACGGCTCATCCAGCCCATAGTAGGCATTCATCGCCGCCCGTACTTCCGGACTCATTTCCTTTTCGGAATCAAAAGGGCCTCCGGGGGCAAGCCGCACCATGAAAAACGTCAGCGTGGCAACGATCCAGAGGACGGGAATCGCTTCAAGGAGACGTCTGCCGATAAAGGTCCACATGAAGGTGGAACGCAGGGGCTCAATAGGTGTGAATGAAGAGGCCGCTGCGCAGTTTGGGTTCAAACCAGGTGCTCTTGGGGGGCATGATCTGGTCGGCATCGGAAATATCCATCAACTGCTGCAAGGTCACAGGGTAGAGGGAGAACGCGACTTCGCCATCTCCCTGCTGGACCCGCTTTTCCAGTTCACCGGTTCCCCGGATGCCGCCTATAAAATCAATACGCTCACTGGTCCGGGGATCGTCGATGCCGAGCAGGGGGGCGAGTACGCGGTCCTGCAGCTTGGTCACATCCAGACGGGCAATCGGATCCTCCGTTTGCTCCTGCGGAAACTCCAAGCCATACCACTTGCCGCGGAAATACATGGATACCTTTCCGGTGGCATCGGGGGAGGGGTTCGCATTCTCCGTTACGGTGCAAATCTCCCGCAGTTTGCCGAGGAAGGCCTCGTCACTCAAGCCGTTGAGGTCTTTGAGCAGGCGGTTGTAGGGCAGGATGCTCAACTCGGAAGCCGGGAAAATGGTGGCGGTGAACCAGTTGTAGTCCTCGTCCCCGGTATGGTTCGGGTTGTTGGCCCGGCATTCACCCCCGACACGGGCGGCACTCGCACTGCGGTGATGACCGTCGGCCACGTAGGCCACCGGAACTTCGGCAAAGGCCTTGACCAGATCATCGCCGCCGGGAATCCGCCAGAGGGTGTGCTGAACACCGTCCTGGGCGATAAAATCATAAAGCGGCTCCGTGGCCGCGATTTCCGCCATGCGCTCATTGATCGCCGTCGAGTCCTTGTAGGTCAGAAATACCGGCCCCGGGTGCGCCCGCAGGGTGCGGTTGAGGCGGGTACGGTCATCCTCTTTCTGCTGCCGGGTCTTTTCATGCTTTTTGATGATGTTGTTTTCGTAGTCCTCAATATGGCATGCCGCCACGATCCCCTTTTGGCGGTGTTCACCCATCCGCTGCTGGTAGAGGTAGAGACAAGGCCCGGATTCACGGATCAGGTGCCCGTTCTCCTGCAGTTTTTCAAAATTCGCCTTGGACTTGGCATAGACGGCGTCGGAGTAAGGGTCCGTGTCCCCTGGTAAATCGATTTCCGCCCGCACAACATGAAGGAAACTCAGTGGATTGTCTTTGGCCAGTTCCCGGGCTTCCTCAGTGGAAACCACATCATAGGGCAAAGAGGCGAGCTTGGCCACGATGGCCGGGTTCGGACGCAGACCTTGAAAAGCTTTGATACGCATAGGGAGACAAGGGGTGCCCGAGACCCGCACCCGTGGCAAGAATTTTCAAGAAACCAGCCCGTGCTCGCAAGATCCACGGCCGAAATGATGGCGGACCGCATGAAGGGAAATGATATTCCATTCCGCAAGGTTGCAATCACCCCTCGCATCATCGAGCGCAATTCTATTCGACAGCTTAAAATCACTTGTCGGTCTGAACCGGCATTCACAAATCCGTAATCAAATAAAAACAGGCAAATATCATGATCAAGTTACCCTATACAATCATTCTGCTCGGCGCCACAGTGTTGGGCGGACTTAGCGTAAATGCCCAAATTTACTGGAGCACTAACTTCACCGAAGCCGAGGACTATCAGGTCGGTCAAACGGTCATCGGAGTTGATGGTTGGGTCTCTTCCCGGATTGACGGATCAAATACAGATGCCGGTGTCTTCATGCACAATGATAGTCCGGCCTTGCGCGTTATTTCAACGGGCGAAACGACTAAGAATACGCGCATTTACAATGCCGGGATGTCGGTTCCGGATTTTGCCATTCAACGGAGGGCGGTTTTTCCTTCCAGTTGAAAAGGGGGTGCCCCCAAATAAATCCTCAGACCTGATACCGTTTTCCGGGGACGGGGTCGGTGATGCTGAGTTTGGGGTTGGCTTCGGCGAGTGCATCCTGAAACCAATCACGGGCTTCCGGATCTCCGTGGGTGAGCACCACTGCACGGGGATTGGCGGCCAGGGCAAACTGCAGGAGTTCCTCCCGGTTGGCATGGCCACTGAGGTCAAAACGTCCGATGGTAGCCCGGACGGGGCAGACATAGTCGAGCTTGTCGAACAGGAAATTTTCTTCCTGGGGGGTCTGCAAGAGCTGTCCACCCGGAGTGGCCGGGTCACAGTAGCCGACAAAGTTGATGGTATTGCGATGGTTGTCCAGCAGTGCGGCGGCTGCCTTGTAGGAGGGGGTATGTTCGACGAGCATGCCGCTGCTGAGTATATAGATACCGGGTTTTCCGGGGCTGCGTCCGGGGGTGAAGTCTTGTGAAAGGGGTTGGACTTTCAGCTTGGTCAATGTGCTGCGGCGGAACTGGACCTGCCCGGTCTTGCGGCAGATAGCATCGAAATAATCGACCAGATCAAGACCGAGCCCCGAACAGAATATCGGGCAGTCCGGCAGTTTTTTCTGTTTCTTTGTTTCGTAAAGCAGGGCCAGCACCTCCTGCATGCGGCCAAGGGCAAAGACGGGAATAAGAACGGAGCCCCCTTGATCAATGGTTTTATCGATACTGTTGATCAGCCGTTTAACCTCGGATGCCCGCGTCTGGTTCTCCGGGTGCTGGGTGGCTCCGTGAGTTGTTTCCAGAATAAGGGTATCCCATTCTTCTTCCGGGAAATCAGCACCTGGAAGGATCTGCTGGTCCTCAAACAGAACGTCCCCGGTAATGAAAATTTTGCGGTGTTTATAAATCAGCCGGATGCCGGCGGCCCCAGTGATATGGCCCGAGGAAAACAGGGTGTATTCAAGGGTATCCCCTTGCTTCTGGAGCTGGCGGGAGGCGTTGAATGGCAGCCCGAGAATACGCCCGTCGAGATGCTCCACCTCCTGAAAACTGTAGAGGGGGTACTCTGTGATGTTGAACTCCTCGCGCTGCCTCTTCATTACATTGCAGGAATTACGCAGCATACGGGCGGCCAGCATTTGCGAACCCCGGGTGCAGACAATGGGGGTATCCGGGTGGAGCCGGGCCGCCAGAGGTAGACTGCCCAGATGGTCGAGATGGCAATGGGTCAGGAGAATCAGGTCCAGCGGACCATCCTCAATCGGGGTAAAGTCGGGGGTCGCTTGGAGGCCTGTGTGTTTTGGGTGCAGCCCGGAATCCACCAGGATGCGGAAGGGCCCGATTTCAAGAAGCATGGAGTTGGCCCCAATGGCCCGTTCGCGGTTCAGGTCAGTGATAATCATAAAGAGTGGGAGGGGATGGTGAGTGGAAAGGCCGGGATACAGACATGGATGGGATGTCCTTCCGCTTCGATGCTATGCTCTGCCATGCCTTGCGAAGGGGCCTCAACCGCCCGCCACGATTCGGATAATTTCAAGGGAGTCTCCGTCCTGCAACTGTGTTTTTCGCACATCAGCCGGAGTCAGCGCCTGCCCGTTCCGTTCGACCACCACCCGCTCCGGAGTCAATTCGAGGCTCGCAAGGAAGTCCGGCAGTGAACTTCCGGGGTCAATCGTAAAGGCTTTCCCGTTGGCAGTGATGGAAATCGTCGTATTCATTGGGTTGATAAAACATAAGCGGAATCAGAATCCAAGGTTTATAGGTGATTAGGCTGTAGGTGTTTAGGCTGTAGGTGTTTAGGGGATATCGGAGATCGGGTCGATCGGAATTCAGGCCGGGACGCAGGTCTCACTGCGGACGAGGGACTGGTCAAAATCCTTCCAGACCGGTTCATAGCCGTGGCGGCGTATCATGGCGGCTATTTCGGAGGGTGTCCGCTCATCGGCGATATGGAACTGTTCTCCCGGCTGCTCTTCGGTCGAGGTCCATTGGGTTTCATCAAAGTGATCATAGCCACCCGGTTCGGTTGAGGAGCCAGCACTCATCAGAGTTACCCCCAAGGGGATGAGTCCATCGCGCAAGGCCGGAGGCTCGCGGGTGGAAAGGGTGATTCCCACAGGAGGCATCAGCATCCGGAGTGCGCAGATGAGTTGGACCATTTCCCGGTCTTTCATGAAGAAGGAAGGGTCCGGTTGGAAGCCGCCTGATGCCGGGCGCATGCGAGGAAGGCTGATGGAGACACTGGCTTTCCAGCACTTGCGCAGCAGGTGCATACCATGGGCCGCCACGGCCAGCGCTTCGTAACGCCAGTCATGCAAGCCGAACAGTGCACCGACCCCCAGGCGGCGAAATCCGGCGTTATAGCCGCGCTCCGGTGTGTCCATTCGCCAGGCATAGTATTTTTTAGGGCCTGCAGTGTGGAGGTATTCGTAGGTGGACTGGTGGTAGGTTTCCTGATAAACGAGGAGGCCCTCGGCTCCCGCCTCAACCAAAGGGGTGTACTCGGCTGACTCCATGGGTCCGAGTTCGAGGGAAACTGCGGGCATGATTTCCAGGCATTCCCGGATGCAAGCCTCGACAAAGCCGTTGGAAACATATTTCGGATGCTCTCCCGCCACCAGCAGCAGGGAGCGAAAGCCCTGGCGGGCCAGTTTACGGGTCTGCTCTATCACCTTTTCGATCGGAATGGTGATGCGGGGGATGTCGTTATTGCGCGAGAATCCGCAGTATTTGCAGACATTGACGCACTCATTGGAGAGGTACATCGGGGCAAAAAGGCGGATTACCTTGCCGAAATGCCGCTGGGTGATGGATCTGGACAGGGAAGCCATGGTTTCGACATAGGCCCCGGCCGCAGGCGAAAGCAAAATGGCAAAGTCCTCCAGTGTACGCGCCCGCCCGGAAGCCAGAATATGTTCTACCTGGGCCGGTGTCGCCTGCCGGCTGCGGTAGGCCAGCGAGGTGAGTGGCAAATCGGTGAAGGCCCGTGAGAAGAACCCGGCCTCCGCTTCCTTTCCATGATGATAATAGTTCGCCCTTTTTGGCATTCTGGGAATGTCAGACAATGTCTCCGCACTGTCCACCCGAAAACCCAAAGCCTTCTGGTTGGCACAAAAGTAGCTTATGGACTTGCGATTACGGCAAAATCATGACATTCTGGATTTTCATTCGTTCTACGACAGCCTTATCAAGGCTTTATTTTACCCTTTTGATATGGAAAACAATCCCTCAGATCAGTCTTTGGTCGCCCGCTTTAAAGAAGGTGACGACAGTGCATTCGATGAAATGGTGACACGGTATTGGGACAGAATTTTCGCCCGTTCCTTTCAGTTGTTGCAAAACCGGGAAGATGCGGAGGAAGTCACTCAGGATACCTTTATCCGCGCCCAGAAAGGGCTGCATGCCTTCCGTGGTGATGCTTCATTCTCCACGTGGCTCTATCAGATCGCAACCAATTTGGCCCATAACCGTTACTGGTACTGGTGGCGCCGGAAACGCGGGGCTTCCATGTCTCTGGAGCAGAATCTGGGGCATGAAAGTGAAACCACGTTGGCGGACTTGTTAGCCTCGGACGAGGAGAATCCTGGCGAGGCCACGCTGACCCAGGAGTTCATTGATCAGGTCTCTCTGGGAATGGAAAAACTCAGTCCGAAGCATAAGGAGATCCTGACTCTTCGGAATGTTGAAAACCTGTCCTATGAGGAAATTGCCGATATTCTCGGGATCAGCGTCGGGACGGTGAAAAGCCGGATTGCCCGCGCCCGGGAAAGCCTGCGGGACATTATCGGTGAGGATTTCAGATGACCGACCGGAAGTTCAGGAAGCTGGTGAATCTTTATCTGGATAAAGAAATCACCGCCAAGGATCTCGAGTCGTTGAAGCTGGAGATTGCCAAGGACCCGTTACGGAAATTTGAATTCCAGCGCTCGTGCCGGATCCATGCCGCCGAACGGAAAATTCTGCTTGAAAAGGCCCGTCGTCAACGGAGGAAAAATACGACGGCCTCTGCATCGGAAAACCGCCAACGCAAACAGGCACTGATTTCTTACGCGCGGACAGGTTCTCCGGTCAGAATGGACCTTATTCTGGAAAAGGAGAGAAAACAGACCCGCTTCGGACGTATTTTTAACCTCACAGCGGCGGTGGCCATGGTGGGGATTGTTATCGGCGGGGCATTGACCTGGCTGAATTATGAGGAGCAATTCCTCGATAATTTGCCACCTTTCCATTATTTTTCACAAAAGGATACTTCTCCCGATATTGAAGCCTGGCAGAAGGGTCGAGTCTCTACCTCGGCGGATTGGCGCTTTCTCATGCCGGTTATGTCCGAGGACGGGGTTCGCCTGGTCAGTCTGACCCCCCAGGAACTGAACGACTGGGTTTCCCAGCCTGAGAACGCTGACTTTGCGGAGCAATTGCGTGCTATTTTTCCGGAGGAAATGGTGGCTGGCATGGATGCCTTGGCCAAAGGGTGGGGCAAGCTTCCCGCATCCGAATCACTGGCTGCCAGCGCAGAAGTATCCCGGGAACCGCAGGCTTCATTTGATGCTTTCATGCCTGCCGATCGGAAAATGGTCCGTCCCCGGGGGGACTTTCCCGGTGCTTATTATATTACGCCGGCAGGTTTGGCCAGTTTCTGAGGCCACGCTGACTTTCCACGCCTTACCCTCCGGCATGGCTCAGGGCAGGCGAGCGCAGCTACGGCAAGGAAAGGAGGCTACTCCATCAAACCGAAATCAACTTTCTGGTTTGTGGGTTTTCCAGAAAGCTTCGCCTGCGTGGAGGGCGTTGCTTTCTCCGTTGAGTATCTTGTCGTTCCAAAGGTCCAGATCCTGACGAACCTTGGGATCGTTGAAAAAGGAATCAAGCAGCTTTTCTTCCAGTATACTTCTGAACCAGGCGACTTCCTGTGCCAGTCTGTGCTGCAATTTACCTCCGGATTCCTGTTCCCGTTTAAGGAATCTTTTCAGCAGGTCGAGGACATCATCCATGCCATTGCCTTCTGTGGAGGAGCAGGCGGTGACCTGGGTGCTCCATTGTTGCCCCTTGCGGGGAGGGGCGAGATGATGAAGAACCGACTGCAGTTCAGCCAACTTCTGCTGGGCAAGAGTCAGGTTGGGACCATCGGCTTTGGTCACGACGATGATGTCGGCCAGCTCCATGATCCCTTTTTTGACGGCTTGCAACTCATCCCCAGCTCCCGGTTGGGCAAGCAGGATGAAACAATCGACAAGGAAACGGACTGTGACCTCACTTTGGCCGACACCCACGGTTTCAAGAATGACGTGATTGTAGCCGGCGGCTTCGCAAAGGAGGACGGCTTCCCGGGTCCGCCGGGCGAGTCCTCCGAGGTGTCCGCCGGAAGGAGAAGGCCGGATAAAGGCCTGCGGGTGCATGGACAGCCCGGCCATACGGGTTTTATCTCCGAGAATACTGCCACCGCTGCGCACACTGGACGGGTCAACTGCGAGTACGGCGACTTTTTTCCCCTGTTCGCAGAGTTTCAGCCCGAAGGCCTCGATGAAGGTGCTCTTGCCGACGCCTGGCGGCCCGGTGATACCAAGGCGAAGGCCGGGTTGGGGATGGGGAGGCAGCTGCTCCATCACTGCCTGCATCAGCTCGCGGTGTGCGGGGAGGCTACTTTCGACAAAGGTGATGGCCCGCGCCAGAAGGGACCGGTCGCCCTGGAGGATCCCTTTGGCCAAGGTATCCGCCGAGGGCGTGACCATACGGGGGCGTCTTGATCGTTCAGGTGATGCCACGAATCATGCTTCCGGGGAGGATTCCAGAATGTCGAGCATTTTCATTGCCGATTCCGGAATCGGGGTGCCTGGTCCAAAAATGGCATCAGCTCCTTCCTGGTAGAGGAAATCGTAGTCCTTGGCCGGGATGACCCCACCGACCACAATCAGGATGTCGGGCCGTCCCAGATCGTTGATCGCTTTGCGCAGGGCGGGCAGGAGTGTTTTGTGTCCTGCGGCGAGCGAACTCATGGCCACGGCGTGGACGTCATTTTCCACTGCCTGCCGGGCGGTTTCCTCCGGAGTCTGGAAGAGCGGGCCGATATCGACATCGAAGCCCATGTCGGCCAGTCCGGTGGAAACGACCTTGGCACCGCGGTCATGTCCGTCCTGTCCCATTTTAGCGACGAGGATGCGCGGGCGGCGCCCTTCTTTGGCGAGGAAGCTTTCGATACGTTTCTGAATGGTTTCCATGATGGGGGAGGAGCCGATGGCTTCGCGGTAAACACCGTTGATGGACCGGATGGTGGCTTGATAACGGCCAAATGCTGTTTCCATGGCAAGGGAGATTTCCCCGAGGGTGGCCCGTGCGCGGGCTGCATCCACCGCCAACTCCAGCAGGTTGCCTTCGCCGGTTCGGGCACATTCGGTCAGTGCATCCAGCGTCTTACGGCAGGCGGCTTCATCTCTTTCCTCGCGGATTTGTTTGAGCCGGGCGATCTGGGATTCGCGGACCGCTGTGTTGTCAATGTCGAGGGTGTCGAGTGGATCTTCCTTTTCCAAACGGAAGCGGTTGAGTCCGAGAATACTTTCCTCGCCGCTGTCGATTTGAGCCTGACGCCGTGCGCTGGCCTCCTCGATTCGCAGTTTGGGTACTCCCGCCTCAATGGCCTTGGTCATGCCGCCCAGTGATTCAATTTCCTCGATGTGGGCCCAAGCTCTTTCGATGAGATCGGCAGTCAGTTTTTCGACATACCAGGAACCACCCCAAGGATCGACGACCCGGCAGACACCGGTTTCATTCTGGAGGAAGAGCTGAGTGTTCCGCGCGATACGGGCCGAAAAGTCGGACGGCAGTGCGATTGCCTCATCCAGCGCGTTGGTGTGCAGGCTCTGGGTATGCCCGCAGGCGGCGGCGAAGGCTTCCACACAAGTGCGGACGACGTTGTTGTAGGGATCTTGCTCCGTCAGGCTCCACCCGCTGGTCTGCGAGTGGGTCCGCAGTGCGAGCGATTTGGGATTCTTCGGGTTGAATTCGTTGACAAGTCTGGCCCACAGTGCCCGCCCGGCCCGCATCTTGGCGATTTCCATGAACATATTTTTCCCGATGGCCCAGAAGAAGGAGAGGCGTGGGGCGAAATCGTCAATTCCGAGTCCAGCGTGGGTTCCGGTGCGGAGGTATTCCAGTCCGTCTGCCAGTGTGTAGGCCAGTTCGAGGTCGGCCGTCGCCCCGGCTTCCTGCATATGGTAGCCGGAAATCGAAATGGAGTTGAATTTCGGCATCTTGCGGGCGGTGAAGCTGAAGATGTCCGCGATGATGCGCATGGAGGGCTCCGGCGGGTAAATGTAAGTGTTGCGGACCATGAACTCCTTCAGGATGTCGTTCTGTATGGTGCCGGACAGTTTTTCGCAGGGGACGCCCTGTTCCTCAGCCGCTACGATATAGAAGGCCATGACCGGGATGACGGCTCCGTTCATGGTCATGGAAACTGAGACCTTGTCGAGCGGGATGCCGTCAAAGAGTCTCTGCATGTCCCAGAGGGAGTCAACTGCGACACCAGCCTTACCGACGTCACCAATGACGCGGGGATGGTCACTGTCATAGCCCCGGTGGGTGGCGAGGTCGAAGGCGATCGAAAGCCCGGTCTGTCCGGCGGCGAGATTGCGCCGGTAGAAAGCATTCGATTCATCGGCGGTGGAAAATCCGGCGTACTGCCGGACGGTCCAAGGCTTGGTGACGTACATTGAGCCGTAGGGTCCCCGGATGTAGGGAGGTAATCCGGGGTAGGTTCCCAGGTGGTCCAGTCCCTCGGCATCTTCTTTGCCGTAAACCGGTTTCAACGGAATTTTTTCCAGGGTCTCCCAGGAGCCCTGCTCGGGGCTGAGTCCGGTTTCGGCAGTGAACCGGGTTTCCCAGTCCGCCTGATTAGCGGGAAGATTCGGTGTCTGCCACGGAATGGTGGCGAAGTTCGGTAAATGTGATTGGCTCATGGTAAGTGGTCCTTTGGTCAATTAGTCGAGTATGCCGAGTTTCCTCAGGAGGGCACACAGCGTCTGATAATGGTTCGATTTCATGGAAATGCAGGAATCGAGTCCGCTTTCACGGTAGGCGGCTTCCAGCTCTCCCGGTATCCCGGCGAGGATGACGGTTCGTTCTGGTGCGACCGTTTTAATCGCCTTGGCGGCGGCCGGGACGATTTCCGGATAGGTTTCATCGGTAGAGCACAGAACAATCACCGGAGCTTTGGACTCAAGGGCCTTCAGTACGGTGTCTTCCGCATTGTGGGCCTCCTGTGAGTAAATGACGGCGAAACCGCCGGCCACAAAGAAGGCCTGGGAGAAATCGGCCCTGGCCTTATGTTGGCGCAGTGCCCCGAAATTGGCCAGATAGACGGTGGGCAGGCTGCCCTTTTGCTGTGCGTAGGCCATGCAAGCCCGTCGCAAGTCTTCATAGGGGGCTGCCAGTCGCTGCAGATTCAGGGGTTCCGGTATTTTGGTCGGAGATTCCTTGGCCGGGCGGATAGTCGCGGACAACTGGCCGAGGGTGGCACCTTTCTGGAAGGCCTCAATCAGACTGTGCGGATGGTCGGTACTGACCTTGACCAATGCCGGACGGACGTTCGGCATCTTGTGAATCAGGTCTTCCCGCAGGCTTTTCATGTCGGGCGTGCGGCCTGCTTCCAGCTTGTCCTCGGTGTTCGGGAACTGGTTTACTCCCACCAGTACATCCCGCCGTTGTTCCAGACGGTCCATCCTTTGTTTGAGAACCTGATCGAGTTCGGTTTTGATTATACCTGACTGGAGTGCTTTGAGGTAGCCACCCTGTTCTTCCCACTGCTGGAATTTTGCCCAGGCTTTGGCTGCCAATTCCTCGGTCAATGCCTCAATATAATAGGACCCTCCCGCCGGATCGCCGACTTGGGGTAACAGGCATTCCTCCTGCAGTATCAACTGTGTGTTGCGGGCCAGGCGTACGGACAAATCATTCGGCAACTGGTAACATTCATCAAAGGTTCCAACTGTGATGCCCTGACAGCCGCCCAGTACGCCGGATAGCGCTTCGGTGGTCAGGCGGAGCAGGTTGGTATGGGGGTCGAGTTGACTTTTGTTGATCAGCCCGGTCCGTGCGATCAGTCGCAGCTGGCTTGCGTGTTCCGGAGCCTCCAGCAGTTGGCAAAGCCGTGTCCAAAGGATGCGGGCAGCCCGGAATTTGGCCACTTCCATGAAGAAATCCCCGCCGATGGCTGTTTGCCAAGTGGTCGCGGTCAGTGCTTTGTCAGTGGAAATGCCCTCCGCCTCCAGGCCTCTCAGGTAGTCCACGGTGATGGCCAGCAGGCCGGCCAACTCTTCCACGGCACTGCCACCATTGTAATGGAGAGGCAGGCTGGAGGCACTCAGCCAATGGAACTTCGGCAGGTATTCTGTCGCCAGCTTTCCGCAGGCGGCCAGTTCGTGCATCATGGTTTTCCAGCTCTGTGGCAATTGACCATGCAAACCGAGATCAAAAAGCGGATCGCTGAGCAGGCTTCCTTTCCAGTCCTCCGGATGTCGGTTTTCCGAATGGGCCATGGCCAGCAGTCCACACAAGCTCAGTAGGCCGTTTGCACCCGCTTGAATGATCAGAGGTGTCTTGCTTGGATCAATGTTCTGCAGTGCGGTCTTCCAGTCATTGACGTGGGGGAGTGACAGTCCGCAAACCCCGACCTCACCGCAGTCGGCCTGATCCGGGTCGCGACCCGTCCGGGTCGCTTTGTCCAATATCAGCATCAGGGCATTCTGTCCCCGCCCGAGTGCCCGAAGAGCTTCTTTGTTAAAATCGTCAGCGCTACCGGAAACGAACTCCTGGGCGACCCACCACTGTTCCTGTACATAACCTGAAGCACTTTGGCCCCTGATCAGAGAACCGCATCCTGGCCACGTGTTTTCGCGGTCAGTGTGGTCATAGAGAGGCTCAACCAGGATGCCCTCCGGTG
>CAZCJJ010000008.1:25662-42218 GCA_964499045.1 uncultured Opitutales bacterium
TGCCCTCGGGTGTCCGCGATTGCATCTTGCGTTCCCAGGGCGCTCCCTTGAGCGATTTTTCAACCTCTTTCTTCCAAGTGGCATAATCAACAGCCGGGAAAAGGGAAGAAAGGGGGGATTCTTTTAGATTCTGCATGGCGTTTTCTTTGGTTTGAAATATTAAAACATTTGCTAATTCCAAATCAGGCTTTTTTGAAGTATAAAAGAAACTAAAGCTGTGTTATTAGTTCTAGTTATTCTTAGTATTTAAGTGCCTTAACGGTTCATTTAAAAAAATCGAATAATCTTTTCCGATTCCTGTTGACTTAAGAAAATCTAATTCAAAAATGGTCATCGAATTAACATTAGCAATACTGTGAAAGGTGCATTATGATTACTAAGATCGATCATTTAGGGATAGCGGTTAAATCCTTGGATACGGCGATTCCGTATTATGAGAAGGTGCTGGGCTTGCGCTGCGAGAAGGTGGAAGAGGTGGCGTCCCAAAAAGTTAAGACGGCTTTTTTCGCCGTCGGAGAGGTGCACCTCGAATTACTGGAGCCGACATCGGATGACAGTCCGGTGGCAAAATTCCTGAAGGACCGTGGGGAGGGAATCCACCACATAGCCTTTGGGACAGATGATATCCTCGGTCAGTTGGCTCAAGCCAAAGGCGAGGGGGTCCGTCTGATTCATGAGCAACCGATTCCGGGAGCGGCGGACAAGCTGGTCGCATTTCTGCACCCCAAATCGACCTTTGGAGTTCTGACCGAATTCTGTGCACCCAATCATACCTAAACCAAAGTAAACTGTTTTAAAAGAGGAAACCTGTTATGGCAATTGATCCTACACTATTGGAAAACCTGCGGGAGCGCCGCAAGAAGGTGATGGCCGGAGGCGGTCCGGAAAAATTGGAGGCCCGTCATGCCAAGGGTCTGCTGGGTGCGCGTGAACGGCTGGACGTTCTCTTCGAGGCTGGGAGCTTTCAGGAATTCGGTTTGCATGCGCAGCATGCCTGCCATGATTTTGACATGCCGGGCAAGGAAATGCCAGCGGACGGTGTTGTGACTGGCACCGGTATGGTGGATGGCCGTCCGGTGGCGGCATTCAGCCAGGATTTTACGGTAGGCGGGGGTGCGGTGGGCCGCATCCACGGTCTGAAGATCTGTAATATGATGGACTATGCAATGGAAGCCGGGATGCCGGTGGTGGCCATCAATGACAGTGGCGGTGCCCGGATCCAGGAGGGTGTGGAGTCCCTGTCTGCCTACGGGCGTATTTTCAACCGCAATGTCAATTTGTCCGGGGTGGTTCCCCAGATTGCGGTGATTGCCGGCCCTTGCGCCGGGGGGGCTGCCTATTCGCCTGCGCTGATGGACTTCCTCATTATGACACGCACCAATGCCCAGCTTTATATTTGCGGGCCGGAAGTGATTCGGGCGGCCACCGGTGAAAAAGCCGAGTTAGGCCAGTTCGCCACGGCGGATGCCCATGGATCCGTCAGCGGTAACATTCATTTGATCGCGGAGGACGATAAGCATGCCTTGGCCCTGACCCGGACTCTTTTGTCTTATTTGCCGTCGAACAATCTGGTGGATCCGCCGCACCATCTTGATGTGGAAATGCCGGTTTCGATTGATAATGCGATGAACGAACTGGTTCCCGGGGATTCGAAGGTGCCATTTGATGTGCATGAAGCGATCCGTCGTCTGGTCGACAGCGGTGATTTTCTTGAAATTCAGGGTGGTTGGGCTAAGAACCTCGTTGTGGGCTTCGGCCGGATCGCCGGGGTGGTGGTTGGAATTGTGGCGAACCAGCCAACCGTCAAGGCCGGGACACTGGATATCGACTCTTCTGACAAGGGGGCACGGTTCATCCGGACCTGTAATGTCTTTAATATCCCGATTGTGTCACTGGTGGACATCCCGGGCTTTATGCCGGGTCTTGCCCAGGAGCGCGGAGGGATTATTCGCCACGGGGCCAAGATGCTCTTTGCTTATGCGGCTGCTACGGTACCCAAGATCACGGTGATCATGCGCAAGGCCTATGGTGGTGCCTACCTGGCGATGTGCAGTGAGGATATGGGAGCTGACTTCGTGTTTGCCTGGCCCACCGCCGAGATCGCGGTGATGGGGGCTGAGGGTGCTGTCAGTATTCTGTACCGTCGGGAACTGAAAGAAGCCGAGGACAAGTCTGCCCGGCAGGCTGAACTGCGGAAGCAGTATCAGGAGCGCTTTGCTTCACCGTATCAGGCCGCCTCGCTCGCGATGATCACAGATGTGATTGAACCTTCCCAGACCCGCCAGTGTGTGGCCCGGGCTCTGCGCCAGATCCTGTCGAAACGGGTGACCCGGTTGCCCAAGAAACATGGTAATATTCCTCTTTAAGGCCGGGGATGCGGTTTGTCCGGCCCCGATGGTGGGCAAACCGTATTCCAGCCGGTTTTAATATGAAGATCTTAATTCAATCTATTTTTTCCAATGACGATATTCTATTTGGCCAATATTGACCCCCATTCGGGAATCGGAGAATCGCTCGGCTTTATGTTGGTCGGGTTCGCGATGGTGGTGCTCGTACTGAGCCTGCTCTATCTACTTTGTGCTACGGTCGGAAAATTCTTTCTACCAAAGAAGAAGCCAGCCGAGCCCAAACATATTCAGCCTGTTTCGGCATCTCCGGCCAAAGCCCAGGCTTCCACAGGCCCGGATCCCCGGCTCATTGCGGCAATTGCAGCGGCAGTGGAAACCGTACTGGGTCATGCTGTGCACGAAATCGTTTCAATCAAACCTGCCGGAAAGGGCTACAATGCCTGGGCCCAGGAAGGCAGACGCCAGATTTTCCAATCGCATAAAATTCGTTAAACCAAGTTTAGACCGATGAAAAAGCACCTCAAAGTAACCGTGGACGGCCAGTCATTTGACGTGGTTGTCGAAATGATGGATCAAGGGAGCTCTTCCGCTCCGACCAACCCGGCCCCCGCCGCCGCGGCTGCTGCCGCAGCACCTGTGGCCTCGGCTCCGCCTCCTCAGGCTGCCCCGAAGGCAGCTCCTGTTGCCGGCGACGGTATGGTGGCCAGCCCCTTGGCGGCAACGGTCATTTCCGTTGATGTCAAGGAAGGCGATCAGGTCACGGAGGGCCAGAAACTCATCACCCTCGAAGCCATGAAAATGAACACCTTTATCAATGCCCCCTCGGCTGGTGTCGTGAAAACCATTGCGGTTAAGGCCGGTGACGCTGTTGAAGAGGGACAAGGCCTGATCCAACTGAGCTAATTATACTATAGATTGAACCACCATGAACCTTGCTGATTTAATTGATCTGTTGAACACCTCCGGGTTTTTGGACCTGGATTGGCGTATGTTTGCCATGTGGGGCGTGGTGGTGATTCTGCTCTGCCTCGCGGTTTTCAAAAATTATGAACCGCTGCTCCTCGTGCCGATTGGGTTTGGGGCTCTTCTGGCCAATTTGCCTACGGAGGGCCTGATTAACCGTCCGGCCGGCGAGATTGTCAGTCCAGTGGCCGGAATCATCCAGGCTGTTCATGTTCAGGCTGGAGATGAAGTAAGCCTGCCACGGGGTGCCCGGGAGAGTGAGCGTACGGTTCTGTTGGAAATAAGAGAGGCGGATATTTTGATGGAGGATGCGGTGCTGGCTGACGGTACCCGTGTCCGCCGTCCTGTTATCGGGGAGAATGGTCAGCCGGTCCTGCAAATGCGGATTGATGTTAGTGGTGCCCCGGTAGTTCGGGCCATCCGGTCCGACGCGGTGTCGTCCATCGGAGCTGTATCCGTGAGTGAGGGTGATATTGTGCTTCCTGGAGCACCCTTGATGCAGACCTATTCCGATCACGGAGGGGGCCTTTTCCACTATATTTATCTGGGGATTGCACTGGAACTCTTTCCGCCACTGATCTTTCTCGGAGTGGGTGCTTTGACCGATTTTGGTCCGCTGATTGCCAACCCGCGGATGCTCTTGCTCGGTGCTGCGGCTCAGTTCGGAGTTTTCTTTACCTTTGTGGGAGCCAGGCTGCTGGACTTCACTAACGGACAAGCGGCGAGTATTGGCATTATCGGTGGGGCTGATGGTCCGACCTCGATCTTCCTCGCCAACAAGCTGGCTCCTGAGTTGTTGGCCCCAATTGCAGTGGCGGCCTACAGCTATATGGCCTTGGTTCCTGTGATTCAGCCGCCCATCATGCGCCTGCTGACAACCAAGAATGAACGCAAGATCCGCATGAAGTCCCTCCGCAAGGTGGGTCGGACGGAGAAGCTCATCTTTGCCCTTATGGTCACGGTCAGCTGCATCATTCTGGTTCCGAGTGCCTCGGCGTTGATTGGCATGCTCATGTTCGGCAACTTCCTGCGCGAGTGCGGGGTGACCGAACGGCTCTCCAAGGCGGCTCAAAATGAATTGATCAATGTGGTGACGATATTCCTTGGCATCAGTGTGGGTATTACCATGACGGGCGACCGTTTCCTGCGTCTGGAGACGATCAAGATTCTGGCTCTGGGGGTTGCGGCCTTTGCCGTGGCGACCGCAGCCGGAGTTCTGATGGCGAAACTGATGAATGTCATGTCCCGCAAAAATCCGATCAACCCGCTTATAGGGTCTGCCGGTGTGTCTGCAGTACCGATGGCAGCCCGTGTATCTCAGGTCGAGGGGCAGAGGGCGGATCCCGGTAATTTCCTGCTCATGCACGCCATGGGTCCGAATGTGGCTGGTGTGATTGGTACCGCACTGGTAGCCGGGTATTTTATGGCCATTCTCGCCTGAACTGATAACTTTAAACTCAAACAAGAAGAACCGTGAAGAAATACACTCAATTATCACCACAAGAAGCAGCTGCCATGATTTTGGACGGGGAAACCGTCGGTTTCAGCGGGTTTACCCCGGCCGGTGCTGCGAAAGCCATTCCCGTCGCCTTGGGGGACAAGGCCCGTCAGGAACATGAAGCCGGACGCTCTTATCGTATCGGTGTGGTGACCGGGGCTTCTACCGGGAAATCCCTTGATGGTTCCCTCGCCATGGCCGATGCAGTCCTTTTCCGGACTCCGTACCAGTCGGACAAGAATCTGCGGGCCTCGATCAATGCTGGCAAAACCCGGTTCTTTGACGTGCATTTGTCACAGCTTCCTCAAATTGTCCGCTATGGATTTCTTGGCCCGATACATTGGGCTGTGGTTGAGGCCAGTGACATTACGCCCGATGGGGAGATTACGTTGACGACTTCGGTTGGAGCAGCGAATACTTTTCTGCAAAAGGCGGACCGCATACTGATTGAGCTGAATCGCTATCATCCGGCGGGTCTGCGTGGCTTCCATGACATCTATGAGCCCAAGGATCCTCCGCATCGCCGGGAAATCCCGATTTATTCACCGTCCGAACGCTGTGGCAGTCCTGTTGTTAAAGTGGACCCGGCAAAGATCGCCGGTATTGTCGAAACGAACATCCCGGATGAAACGGCGGGTTTTGTCGCGCCCGATGAAGTGACGGACCGGATTGGTGTCAATGTGGCGGAATTTCTGGTCAGTGAAGTGCAGTGCGGCAGGATTCCCAAGGCCTTCCTGCCGCTCCAGTCCGGAGTGGGCAATATTGCCAATGCGGTGATGTCGGCGTTGACCCGGCATCCGGAGATACCTCCGTTTGAAATGTATTCGGAGGTGATTCAGGATTCTGTGGTAGCTGCGATAGAAGCTGAACGCATCCGCTTTGCCAGTGGTACCTCGCTGACGGTCAGTCAGGATGTTCTGAAGAAGGTGTATGATAACATCGACTTTTACCGCGATCGGATGATGCTGCGTCCGCAGGAACTGTCGAACCATCCCGAGATTGTCCGGCGTTTGGGTATCATTTCGGTGAACACGGCATTGGAAATTGATATTTTTGGCAACGTCAACAGTACCCACGTGATGGGTAACAGTCTGATGAACGGGATTGGGGGATCGGCGGACTTTACCCGCAATGCCTATATCTCGATCTTCACCTGTCCTTCAACAGCCAAGGGTGGCAAAATCAGTACCATCGTACCGCTGGTATCTCACTTCGACCACTCCGAGCATAGTGTGCAGGTTGTGATTACCGAGCAGGGGATCGCCGACCTTCGTGGTCTGGATCCAACGACCCGTGCCCGGCGGATGGTTGAAAAATGTGCGCATCCGGATTTCCGCGATGAGTTGATGGGGTATTTTGCCAACGTCAAGAACGGGCACACACCGCAAACCCTTTCCGCTGCTTTCGCCATGCACCAGCAGTTCATGAAAACGGGGAATATGCACGGGGTTGACTGGAAACAGTTCGGGATAGAATAACGGAAGCCCATTCCCGTAACCGCGTTCGTAAACGTGGTATGGGCCTACCTTTATGCGGATACTTCAATATTCATGCGCTGTCGCTGAAATGCGCGCTGCATGTCGCTGGCAAGTTCCTCCCAGGTACGACCGGCGAGGAGTGCGGCCTGCGCTTCACGGGTACTTTGCCCTGATTCCAAGGCCCGGAGGTATTGGTAAAAATGAATCCCGGCGGGGTCGCCATCAAGGTAGGCGAAATAATAATAGATAAGGTAAACCGTATGGTAGTAGCGCGTGGACAGAAAGTTGTCCTGCGTGATGGCATCGTTCCACTCGCGGCCGCTCATGTTCATGAAATTCTCCAAACCCCGGATGTGGAAAGTACCTCCGGCACGGGAGGAATGAAACTGACGGGCATCCATCCGGTCATAACGGAAATCTCCGCGCTGGTAGGGGACACTTTCCATGAAGACCGCCGATCCTTCGATCACCCATATCGGCAATTTCCCAAGCCAATCGTGCATTACCTGATGAGTGATTTCATGTACGAGCGTGCTGTTGTCTCCCGAACGGTCCAGGGAGTAGCCACTGGATGATTTCTTCAGCCCCAGACTTTCGATCGGAATATGGATCTCCCTGATACTCGGCTTGTAAATCCCTCCTGACCATGGCATCGCCCCCTGTGATTCGTAATCCGAACGGCTTTCAAAAAGTCGGCAGACAAATAATGTCTCCGGAGTACGCAGATCCCAGTTCAGCGGCTGACTCTGCACGGAGGCAAAAGTGGATTCAAAGATAGCCGAAAAAGTCCGTACCACCTGTCGCGCCAACTTGACGTCCGACCGGAATTCAAAATGGGGTGTACGGTATATGTAAGTCCGGGTACTGTTGTCTTCAGTGACGATTTCGACATCGAAATTGTCGGAGGACACGCGGCGCGGCCATTCCAGCTTGTCGGGTAAGGCGGGGGCGCTGTCTGAGCTTTCTTGCTTCTTTTCGGAGGCCCGCCCGGCATAGTCGCGGTCCTGCTGGCTGAGGCGTCCGAGCGGGATGCGAAAAATCTGTTGATCCGGGTGACGGCGAATAACCACGACATCCCCGTCCAGAGAAAGAAACTCAGCATTCAGGGTGCGACCCTCAACATCGGTCCAGGATCGTACCGGTTCGGCGCTCTTGAGCAACTGGGTGCAGAGGAAGAGGGAAAGAAAGATTGCCAGAGAACGGGAGATCATGGTTGCTGGTTTTGGATGATGGATATTCTGGAAAGATTGTCAACGGGACTTGAGGTCGGGAGTCCGGAGGCGATGGAGGCCTGTGCGGCCGAATTGGCGGCCTGTTTGCCGGTTGACCATGTGTTGGCACTGAGCGGCGATCTGGGTGCGGGCAAGACAACATTTGTTCGAGGTTTGGCGCGGGCCTGGGGTATTGCGGATCCTGTTCTCAGTCCCACTTTTAATCTTTATTACCTGTATTATGGGCAACGTCAACTGGTCCACATGGATGCCTACCGTTTGGAGAAACCGGAGGACATCCATACATTGATGTTGGAGGAATTCCTGCAAAGCCCCTGGTGTCTTGCCGTTGAATGGCCGGAAAAAATCGATCCAGTCTGGTTGAAAAGTGCCTGGCATCTTGAATTCTCCATTCAGGAATATGGCAAGCATCTCGTGCGACTCGGAAACGGTACAATAAACAAACTTGATTTTTAGTGTATAATGGAGATGCTATTGGAAGCATGGTGACACGGAGACAGATGCTCAGGACTGCGGTCTGGGCAGGTTTGGGAGCCGGCTTTTTCGGCAAAGCGGGAGCACTTAGTGCTTGGGCACAAACGGCTCCCGGTGAAAGTCTTTATACTGTCAAGCGCGGTGATACTCTCAGCCGTATTGCCCGCCGGAACGACGTCAGTCTGGCTGCCTTGCGTGTTCGCAACGGTATTACGGGTGACCGTATTCTGGCTGGTCAGCGTTTGATTATCCCGGCTCCGGGATCGACCGAACCACAGTATCAGTATATCAGTGAAGTTGTCAGTGTGACTTCACGTTTGACCATTCCCAAGGACCGTTGGACTTACATCGTCGGCCATCACAGTGGGATTGAGCGCGGTAATGCTGCTTCCTACGGACGCTTTCACCGGGAGGAGCGGCGGATGGAGAATGGGCTGGCTTACCATTTCGTCATCGGTAATGGCCGTGACTCGGGTGACGGTGAGGTTGAGATCGGTCCCCGCTGGCACCAGCAATTACAAGGTGGGCACGTCCGGAATCACCAAGTCAACCTGACTGGCATCGGAATATGTCTGGTGGGGAACTTTGAAAACCGCCGTCCATCCACCCGCCAGATGGAGGCTTTTAAGGAGTTGGTTGGTTATCTCAAAAGCAATGTGGTGGCGTCCAACTACAAGTTTGCCGTCCACCGGGAGATTGACCGCAACCACACTGTGTGTCCGGGGCGGCATTTCCCGACCGCAGCCATGCACCGCCTGTACTCCTGAGGGTAGCCTGGCCGTCGAAATAGAAATCCAAATCGATATCGGGTCTCCAAATCGATCGTTTTGCGACGCCAATGAGAATTCAGGAGTCCCTTAACGAAAGAGCCATTAAGCCTGGCCCGCATATCTTGTGAGATAAGCGGGCTAGAAGGAGGGGGAAATGATGCAGGTGCCTCCGTTTGCCACGGTGCTGTTCTCACCTTCTGCCCAGATGTCGTCATTGATCAGGACTTTGAACTGGACCGGTCCTGTTGCTTGGGTGCTGGTCCAGAGCCAACCGTCTTCACTCCAATCCATCAAGGTTCCTGTATCCCAGCTCAGGCCGGAACCTTCGCCCCGGATGTAGAGGTGGTTTCCCCAGCCGATGTCCACTTTTGCCACGACGGTGGTCAATAATGCCCCGGCGGGCTTTGCCTTCTTTTGTGCAATCTTGATTGGTGCCGGAGATGCCGCTTTCCTGGCGGGCTGCTTTTTGGCAGCGACTTTCTTCACTGCGGTCTTTTTCGTAACTGTCTTTTTTGTAGCCATGATGTTATTTTTTCTTGGATATTGAGGATGTCTGACTCCCCGAGATTTAGCAGAAACGAGGCCAACTTCAAGTGATTTCCGGATTTGTCAGGCAAACTGTTACCGTATTGACATCCTTTTGGATTGCTCAGGTTGAAGTTTCACGCACGCTTTCGGGACGATGGTCAATCTTCTCGAAGGTGCGGGTATATTTTTATATCCGCTGGCGGCGTGTTCGTTGCTGGCGGTGTTCATCATTGTTGAGCGCCTGATTGCTCTGCGGAGTTCCCGCATCCTCCCCAGGGACTTGGTGAAGCATTTTGTTTCCGGCGACGTACTGGATCTTGAGGGCGATCCATATTCTGTCGGTGGGCGTATCCTTTTTTTTTACCAGTTGAACCGTCCGGACCCCAATGCCCTGAAGGCCTTTGCCGCCCTGGAGATTTCCAAAATGGAGCGCGGGATCTTCATTCTCGACATCGTGGTGGGGGCGGCTCCGCTGATCGGTTTGTTGGGAACGGTGACGGGACTGATTCAGGTGTTTGCGGGGATTGATCCGGCGAGCGGCTTACCGGATCCGACGCTTTTCATCCAAGGCATTGCTTTGGCGCTGACCACCACGATGCTCGGGCTTTCGATTGCGATTCCGGCTCTGGTGGGGAACAGCTATCTGAACCGGAGGGTGGACATGCTGGCCGCCCAACTCAATGTCGGGGTGGAGCGTATCATTGATTTGGCGCAGCCACGGGCCCATGTTGCGGACAAGCAGGCATGAATATCAAACGCAGGCGCCGTAAAACCGAAATCAACATTGTCCCGCTGATTGATGTTCTGACAGTGCTGATTTTCTTTTTCCTGATGACGATGCAGTTTCGTCATATGGATGTTCTTAACATCACGCCCCCGCAGATGGAGACCGCTGGCAAGGCGGAGGGAATGGACCAGTTGGTGGTGGGAATTCGCGACAGCGGGGATATGTTTGTCAACAACCGGCAGGTAACTGTGGAGGAAATGGGGGTCCTGTTCGAAGAGGCTTCGCTTCAGGAACCCAGACCGAATGTGCTGCTTTTGGCGGATGAAAATACACCCCTCCGTTATGTCACTTTGGTGATGGACCTTGCCCGCAAGAACAGGCTGGAGCGGATGCGTCTCCAGGCCCGTTGAACGATACCTTCTGGACTTATTTTCAATGCCACTTAGTCTCTTTTTATAAACTCCAACTCCGCCATTTAACCACGAAGGATGAACTACGTTTTCCCCATATTTTTGTCCGGATCGGCCCGGAGGCTACGATTGCCGGAAGCGTACATAGCTTATTGGAGGGGGTTTTCAATAAGATGAAAACATCCAGTATTTCCCTGCGGGTGGCGGATTTTCTGAAGCAATACCCGCCTTTCCAATTCATGAGCCAGCATGATATGCTGTTTCTGGCCAACCATGGACGGGTTAAATTCCATGAGGGCGATGAGATCATTTACCGGAAAGGGGACCAGCGTGGCAAATACGTCTATGTTATCCAACAGGGAACGGTTCGCCTGCTGGACCCCAGAGAGGATGGGGAGGAGGAGATCGTCGATATCCGGGTGGAAGGTGACATGCTCGGTGTTTTCTGGTCGATGGCGGATGAAACCTACCTGCACACAGCCAAGACGGAAGGGGATACTATCCTGTATGCTCTGGTCTGGGATGATATTGTCGGTGCCGCCAAGCGGAACCCCAATGTGGTCCGTTACCTCGCCGCCTACTTCTCTCTGCACCCGGGACATGAACTGCCCAATACCGAAAGTGTGAATTTCCCCAAGGCTCTGGCGGAAAACGACCAACTGTGGCTCAATGCCGCCAGCCCGATCAACGCAGAGGCCGAACGCCAACTCCTCACCTGCACGCGGCACGAAGCGATCCGTAAACTGGCGGCCCGCATGGGACCAGGGCATCAGGAGGCGGTGGTGGTGGTGGATGACCGCTGGCGCCCCGTGGGAATCGTGACGGAGGCCGATCTGGTCAGCAAAGTGGCCACGGGTCTGGTGTCGGTGGATGAGCCGGCGGAAAGGATCATGTCCTCGCCTGTGGTCACTGTTCCACCGGACATGGCGGTCGGCCCCCTCCTGACCTGCATGCTGCACCACCGTCTGCGGCACTTGTGTGTGACGGCGGACGGCACCTCACGCAGTCCGATTGTCGGGGTGGTGGCGGAACGGGATCTGCAACTGCTTCATGGCCGCTTGCCAACCTACCTGACCAAGGAGATCCTGCGGGCCAAGGATGCGGAAAATCTCGGGCGCCTGCGCGACCGGGCTGATGAGTTGCTATTGCATTATCTGGACAACGAAGCCCCCATCGACTGGTTGGCCGATTTTGTTACGGAAGTGGATGGAGCCGTGGTCGAGCGGGCGATCCAACTTGCGATGAATGAATTGAAGGGGAGGGGACTTCATCCTCCGCCATTGTCCTTTTGCTGGATGGCGTTTCACAGCGAAGGACGACGTGAGCGTTTTCTGCGTTCCGCACAGCGGACCGGACTGATCTACGAAGACCCGTCACCCGCTCAGACGGATGCGGCCCGCACCTACTTCCATCGTTTGGCCTCGGAAGTGACCTTTATTCTCACCCAGACCGGGCTTCCCCTGGATCCGCATGAGGAAATGGCCAATCAGAACAAGTGGTGTCAGCCGGTCTCGGCGTGGAAGGAGTATTTCAGCCGCTGGATTGAGCATCCGGTGGAGAGCAATATTCTGCTCCGCACTCCCTTCTTTGACCTCCGGCCCGTGTGGGGAAATGCGGATTTGGTCGTATCTTTACACCGGCATATTCACGACAAACTCAGTGAAAATCCCCATTTTATCCCCCTGCTGGCTAACGATGCGATTGCCAATTTACCACCGATGACGATTTTCCGGGATTCCGTCATGGACCAGGCGGGCATACTCTGGACCTGTGTGGACACCAAGCTACACGCACTGTTGCCACTGGTGGACACAGCCCGTGTTTTTGCGCTCCAGTACGGGCTTTTCAGCCATACCGCTACGATGGACCGTTTTGAACGGATGGCGGAGTTAATGCCCGAGCACAAACGCCTCTTTGAGGAGGCGACCGAAGTGACCCGCTTTGCCTTGGCCTTGCAGACCCAATTCGGGCTGCGCCGGGGGGATAACGGCCAGTTCATCAAGCCCGGCGAAATCAGTCTGATTGACCGGGAGCGTCTCAAGAATGTTTTTCGCCTGATTGTTAAACTGATGGAATTTTCCGCGACCCACTTCAAGTTGAAGGAGGAAGTCCTTCATTCCGAAGGTGGACACGCCCGTAAACCTGATCCGGTGCACTGATGGGACTTTTTGGTTATACTGACCCGATTCAGCTTTATCGTGAATCCGTCCGCATCCAATGGGATGACGACACCCCCTTGGATGGGGTTCGTTTTGTGGTGTTGGACACGGAGACCACAGGGACGGATCCGAAAAAGGATTCCCTGATTTCAATGGGTGCCGTGGTGGTCAAGGGCGGGCAGATCCTGTTGGATGATCAGTTTGAAGTAATTTGCAAGTTCTTCCACAACACCGCCTCCGTCATGATTCACGGGGTGACCCGGCAAGCATCCCAGAATGCAGGGGTGGAGGAGACTGAAGCTTTGATCCAGTTGCTGGGTTTTGTGGGCAATGCGGTGATCGTAGGCCACCATATCGGATTTGATATCGAGGTCATCCAACGGGCTTGCCAGCGGCGTTTCGGACTCGATTTTACCAACCGTTGGCTGGATACGATGGAATTGACACTGCATTTGGAGGATGCGGGGGCTTTCCCGACCGCGGAAAAGGATGAGCGGGCACTTGATTTCAGTCTGGATGGGCTTTGCCGTCGCTTCAAAATCTCTCCCCACGATCGCCACACAGCGGCGGGTGACGCCTTTATCACGGCCCAGATCTTTCTCAAACTGTTGCGTCTGGCCAAACGCTATGGCCGTGACACTTTGGGAACCCTTTGTGAGCGCTACCCGCAGCAGGAAAAGCTGTAGGGTACGCGAAAGAAGGGGGGGCATCATGCCCGCCACGCTCTCACCCTTCGACGCTCACGGCTTCGCTCAGGGCAGGCGGGCGCAGCTACGTGGTACTTCTCGCCGGAAGAGGCTATTTAACAAATTTTTTGAAATCAGGACATTTTCCGGTTGCCTCGCCGGAACGGACCCCATTACGCTTCCTTCCTGAATATGAAATCTATTAAGACCCTCTCTTGTATCGTTGTTGTTGGTATCGCCATTCTCCTCAGTGGCTGTGATAAACGCGGTTCGTCGGACAATCCGTATGCGGAAGCGTATGACCGGGCCAATCGGGACGTGAATGTCTTTGGCGTCGTCAAGGCTTCCCCCGGTTCCTACGCACGGGTCCCACCGACCACGATTGCACTCCATACGGACGAAATTCTGGTTCGGAAGAATGTGACAGGAAACAATGTTTCCTTTCTGGCTGGTCTCCTGACCATTGCGGATTATTGATTGCAGGGATATGACTTTAACCAAGCGGTTTTCCCAAGGGAAGACCGCTTTTTTGTTTTATCCTCCCCAGTTCGCCCCTACAGCCTAACGCAGATTGCATCAGCAACCCCAAGCGAGGCATTTTCCCCATATCAATGGCATCTTAATCCTTATCCTAATCACAGATCCCGATCCCGATACTCCTTCTTCACCCCAAAATCCCGAAACAGCAAAATCCCTAAACCCCTAACGCCTAATAACCTACCGCCTAAACACCTACTCCCAATGAGTGAGCATGATGCAGTGAATGTGGCTCGATTTCTCCCTCTGGCGGCGGCCCGACAGCCAGACTTCCCGGCGGTGCGTGTCGCGGAGGGGCGGGAGAACGACGGGACTATTCGTTATCTGGAAAAGAGCTTTGCTGAGCTGGAGCGGGAAAGTAATGCGACGGCCCGTCTGCTGCAGTCGGAAGGTATTCAGCGCGGAACCCGTGTTTTGCTGATGGTCCGTCCGGGGCTGGATCTGATCCGGGTTACCTTTGCCCTGTTCAAAATCGGGGCTGTTCCTGTGGTTATCGACCCAGGGATGGGGATGCGCTCATTTCTTAGCTGTGTGGAGCGTACCCGCCCCCAGGCTCTGGTCGGGATCCGTCTGGCCCATTGGGTAGCCCGTTTCTTCCGGAACACTTTTTCCCGGACGCCGATTCGCGTGGTGGTTGGAACGCGCAGTTTTCAGCAGAGTCTGTCTGCGGATAGAGGGGGGGATTTCCCGGTTGTCCCGACCAGATCCGATGACCCGGCAGCCATTCTCTTTACCTCCGGCTCGACCGGTGCTCCCAAGGGGGTTTGTTATGAGCAGGGGATGTTCGAGGGGCAGGTCCGCCTCATCCGCGACCAGTACGGGATACAGCCTGGCGAGATTGATTTGCCCATGCTGCCGGTCTTCGCTTTGTTTAATCCGGCTCTCGGAATGACAACCGTTGTTCCGGAAATGAATCCGAGCCGCCCGGCGACGGTGGATCCTGCGAAGATCGTTCAGGCGATTCGCCAGAATCAGGTGACCAACAGCTTCGGGTCGCCAGTGCTCTGGGCCAAAATAGGGGACTACTGCTGTCGCGAATGTATTCAGCTTCCCAGCATCCGGCGAATTCTGATGGCGGGTGCTCCAGTACCGCCGGGATTGATTCGTCAGATGGACTATGCGATCCCGAACGGCGAGATTCATACTCCATACGGGGCTACGGAATGCCTGCCGGTTTCGACACTTTCCGGCCCGGAAATTCTCAGTGAAACCTGGCGGCAAACGGAGAGTGGCCGGGGCACTTGTGTGGGGCATATTTTTCCGGAAATGCAGGTACGTATTCTATGCCTCAGCGATGATCCGGTTAACTGCTTTACCGAAGATGAAGTGCTGTCGGCAGGGGAAATCGGTGAAATTATCGTGAGTGGACCGACAACAACCAAAGCCTACGATGCTCTGCCGGAGGCCACGACTGCCGCGAAACTACAAGGGCCGGATGGCAGGATATGGCATCGGATGGGGGATGTGGGCTATCTGGATGAGCAGAATCGACTTTGGTTTTGCGGTCGCAAGGCGGAGCGAGTGCAAACAGCCTCTGGAAAAACCCTCTACACCGATCCCTGCGAAGCGGTCTTCAATACACATCCGAAAGTATTTCGTACCGCCCTGATCGGGTTGGGACCCCAGGGGCGGCAACAGCCTGCATTGGTCGTCGAGCCGTTCCCGGAGGACTACCCTAAGGGACATAAAGCACAACAGGCCATGGTGGACGAATTGCGAGCCCTCGCTCAAGCTCATCCCCACACCCAGGATATCGAGACCTTCTTTTTTTGCCGGAAATTTCCAGTCGATGTGAGGCACAATGCCAAAATTCACCGTCTCACTCTGGCCCGCCGTTTTGACCGGGGTTGATGATCCTATTTAGCCCGCATATCTTGTGAGATAAGCGGGTTAGTCCCTCAACACGGAGGCGGTGTGACCTCACGCCGCGTTGGAGGCTGGCACCGGGGTGGGGTCACCCCCGCTCCTTGGGGTTCCGGCTTGGGTTATCTTACGAGCGGGTGGATCCCATCGCTTTGATCAGCGTACGAACGGCTTGGGCAGTATCTTTAGCTGTCAGAACATCGGAAACAACGACAATGGCCTTGGCTCCGGCCTCCAGTACCTGTCCTATGTTTTTGCGGTTGATACCGCCAATACAAAACCACGGCAGGGGAGGCTCAAGGGCCGCGACCTGTGATACCAGTTTGAGGCCCACTGGAATGTAATCCGGTTTGGTCTGGGTCGGGAAGACCGGCCCGACGGCGAAATAGCTCAGGTACTCACGCAACGCGATGGCGTTTTGGGCCTGTTCAAGAGAATGCGTGGAAAGGCCGATCATCCGGTCCGGTCCCAGCAACTCGCGGGCTCTTTGGACAGCGGTATCCTCCTGCCCGACATGCAAGCCTACCCCAGGGTAGTTCATCGCCAGCTCAAGATCGTCATTGATGACAAGGGGAACATCCGGATACTGGCTACAGAGCGGGAGTAGGCTCAGCAAAAGGACTTCCCTTTGTGCAGTAGTGAGTCCCTTGGCCCGTAGTTGCAGGATGCCAGCTCCACCTTTCAGCAGTGCCTCTGCCTTGTCGGCCAACTGGGCAGGGTCCACGTAACCTGTGTCGAGGATCGCATAGAAGCGGGTTGCGGATAAATGCTCTTCCGAAGTTTGCATGGTCCTTTAGCCTGCGGCTGTTTAGGCAGTTGGGGTTCCGCCTTTAGCCTGGAATATTCACGAAGCTCAGAAGCGATGAAGCGCAAGGCGCGCCCT
>CAZCJJ010000009.1:0-41476 GCA_964499045.1 uncultured Opitutales bacterium
TCTGCAAAAAAAGAGTGTGCAAACAGCATTCCTTCTGGTTGAATGCAGGTATGGTTATCTATCCTGCAATCGATATTAAAGGCGGGTCCTGTGTGAGGCTGACACAGGGGCTCGCCGACCAGGAAACTGAGTATTATGCTGATCCCGTGGAACCCGCCCGTATGTTCAAGGAAGCCGGCAGCGAGTGGGTCCATGTTGTTGACTTGGACGGGGCCTTTTCCGGGGCCTTGACGAACCTGAAGGCGGTCGAGAGGATTGTCTCGCTCGGGCTGAAAGTGCAGTTCGGTGGCGGCGTCCGCGAACTGTCCAATATTGAGGAACTCCTTTCGGCTGGTATCAGCCGGGTGGTGGTGGGGACGCGGGCCTGCCAGGACCGTGATTTCGTGGTGGATATGGTCGAGCGCTTTGGCGATCAGGTCGCCGTGGGCATTGATGCCCGCCACGGCAAAGTGGCGGTGCGCGGCTGGGTCGATGTGACGGATATGGATGCGTTTACCCTGGCCCGCAGTGTGGCCGAAGTAGGGGTCAAAACCATCATTTACACCGACATCTCGACCGATGGCATGATGACCGGCCCGAACTTTGAGGGTCAGAAACAAATGTGCCAGACCGCGCTCTGCAATATCATCGCCTCCGGCGGCGTTGCCGACCTGCATGATGTCATTCACTATGCGGACCTTTCGCACCGCTTTGCCAATCTCCACGGGGTGATTGTCGGCAAGGCCCTGTACGAAAAGAAATTCACGGTCGAAGAAGCGCTGGATGTCGCCGGGCGATAGGCGGCACCGACCAGACAGAAGGCCGGGGCCTTGCGACCTGCTTTTCGGATGACGACAGAGAGACCTTTCAACTGGCCCGAGGCGGCGGAACGCCTGCAGCAGGCACTCGCACACCGGGATGTTCGCCTGCGCTGGCCGGAATCCGTCCCCGGTCTGCAGCCGGATTCAGTGGTGGGAGTAGCCTGTTCCGGGGGACTCGATTCCACCGTCGCCTTGATCGCGCTATGGGCTGACCGACTCTGGCCACGGGAACAGCTGCGGGTTCTGCACTTCAATCATCATGTAAGGGGAGATGCCGCCGACCGTGACGAGGCTTATACCACCCGGCTGGCCCAGGGGCTTTGCCTCCCTTGCACGGTTGGCCACCGGGGGCTGGAGCGGAATACGGAATTATCAGAGGCTTCGCTGCGGGAAGACCGGTTTCATTTTTTCAGGGAAACCGGCATCCGTCACATCGTGACGGGGCATCATTTTCAGGATGTGTTGGAAACCTTCTTGATGCGACTGGGGAGGGGGAGTGCGCTCGAAGGCCTGCTGCGTCCCGAATGGATCAGCCACCACGGGGATTTTACATTTATCCGCCCCCTGATTGACCTTTCGCGCGAAACCCTCCTTGCCGCGGCCCGTGAGGCAGGGATCACCTGGTGCGAGGATGACAGCAACCGTAAGGACGATTATTTGCGGAACCGGATCCGGAAGAAGCTGATTCCGGCGTGGAAATCCCTGTTCCCGGAAGATCAGGAAGGCGGGCTGCGGAGGAGTCTGGGCCTGCTGCGGGAAGATGAAACGGGGTGGAAGCAGTTGCTTGATGAAAGCCAGCCGGAGGGAGCGGTGAAACTGGACATGGATTCCTGGTTGCTGTGGCCAAAGGCCCTGCGGCGCCGGGCACTCTGGCGCTGGCTGAAAGCCGTGGATGCGGTTGATGTATTCAGTGCGGAGGGCTTCGAAACCTGGATGGCTGCACTGGAGCAAGGGAAAACCGCCCGCACCAGCCTGGGACATGGCCACTGGAGTGTGGTTCGTGACGGGTGTTTGCAGATGGAAATGGAACGGGAGGACTTGCAGTGGCAAGCCCAGGCACTGCACCCCGGCATTTGCCTCTACCTGCCCCATAGGGCCAGCCTGGAAGTGGAACGGGTGCCGATGGATGCGGCGTTACGGAAACGCTTGGAATCCGGCGACGTCGATTGCCGGAAGGAATGTTTTCTGGCGGAGTTCGGTAAGGCGCTGGGCGTCCGTTTGCGCCAGCCCGGAGACCGCTATCAGCCCTTGGGGGCTCCGGGACGGAAAAAACTGAAGGATGCCCTGATTGACCGTAAAATCGGCAAGAGGGAACGCGATCGGCTTCCGGTTGTCTGCATGGGACCGGATCCGGTCTGGTGTCCCGGCCTGCCCCCGGCAGAATCCTGCCGGGTCACGATGGAAACGGAATGGGCTCTAAGGTTGACTTACAGGCTTCATTGCTGAACATTGATCTATTTGTATATTTTTGAATGAGCGATAATCAGAACAACAAGACACCACCCAATCCAAGCAACCAGCAGCCCGAGCGCTTTCAACCGAAAGCCTTGATCATCTGGCTGGTCATTTTGGCTTCCCTGATCCTTTTGTGGTCCCTGTACCCGGCACCGAATCAAGGTGCCCGGCAGGTCAATATCAGCGAGGTGGTCAAAGCCTCTGAAACCGGGGAATTAAAGAAACTCTATATCAAGGCGGAGCCCAGTGGCGGTGCCCAGTGGTATGCACTCTGGGGGGAAATGGTCAACCCGGACTACAAGGACCTGTCCCTTTCCTCGGGAACTGAAGGGACTGAAGTTTCGGAAACGATCACCTTTGAAAGCAAGGGTCGTCTGACTGATGACCGCTTCAACCAACTGACGGATCCCTCCAACCCCTATCCGGTTATCGAGAAACCCGCCAGCACGGTATTCATGGACATCATGGTGAGCTTGCTGCCCTTCCTGATTATCATCGGCTTGCTCTATTTCCTGTTTATCCGCCAATTGCGCATGGCAGGCAAGGGGGCGATGAGCTTTGGCAAAAGCCGGGCCAAGCTGTTGACCCGCGATCGCGAACGGGTGGTGTTTAAGGATGTCGCTGGTTGTGACGAGGCGAAGGAGGAGGTTTCGGAAGTCGTGCAATTCCTGCGTGACCCCAAGCGTTTCCAGCGCATCGGTGGCCGGGTGCCCAAGGGCGTGCTCATGGTTGGTCCCCCCGGAACCGGTAAGACCCTCCTCGCCAAAGCCGTGGCAGGCGAGGCGGATGTGCCTTTCTTCAGTATCAGCGGCTCCGACTTTGTCGAAATGTTCGTTGGTGTCGGTGCAGCCCGGGTACGCGATATGTTTGAGCAGGGACGGAAAAGTGCCCCTTGTATTATCTTTATCGATGAAATTGATGCCGTGGGCCGCCAGCGCGGCGCCGGTCTCGGTGGTGGCAATGACGAGCGTGAGCAAACACTGAACTCTCTGCTTGTCGAAATGGATGGCTTTGATGGACACGAGGGCGTGATCATCGTGGCCGCCACCAACCGCCCGGACGTTCTGGACAGCGCACTGTTGCGTCCGGGTCGCTTTGACCGCCAGATCGTGATCGACCTGCCGGATCTCAATGGCCGGGCCGAAATTTTGAAGGTGCATGCCAAAAAGATCAAAATGTCGAAAGAGGTTGATCTGCATGTCGTGGCACGCAGCGTCCCCGGTTTCTCCGGAGCCGATCTGGCCAACCTGCTGAATGAGAGCGCACTGATCGCAGCACGGTATAACAAGACGGAAGTCGAAATGTGCGACATCGAAGAAGCCCGGGACAAAATCTCCTACGGACGTGAACGTCGCCGCCTGATGGACAAGGATGACAAGCGCATGACTGCTTACCACGAGGCCGGACACGCCTTGGTTCAGGCCGTTATCGATGAGGGACATTTGCCCCTGCACAAGGTTACCATCATCCCGAGAGGACAGGCTTTGGGGATGACAATGATGACCCCGAAAAAGGATATTCTCGGGCAATCAAGGAAACAGTTGTTAAACCAGATTTGCTGCATGATGGCCGGGCGTATTGGTGAAGAACTGGAAACCGGTGATTATAGCAACGGAGCTTCGGGCGATATCAAACAGGCCACACGCCTGGCCCGCCACATGGTCTGTGACTGGGGGATGAGCGATCTCGGCCCCGTCGCCTTTGGTGAAAACCAGGACCATGTCTTCCTCGGCAAGGAAATCAGTCGCAACCAGAATTTCAGCGAAGGCACCGCCCGGCTGATTGATGAGGAAATTCGCCGGATTATTGAGGCCCAATACGAGCGTGCGAAAAAGATTATCCAGGAAAAAAAGAAGGAACTGGAACTGATTGCCGAGGCCCTGCTGAAATTTGAGACTATCGAGGGCAAGCATGTCCACGAGATCCTTGAGTTCGGTGAGCTTCGTTCTGAAGTCGTAGCCAATCCATCGAGCATTCCGCCTCCCGACTCCACGGACGGACCGAAGAAAGAGCCAACCAAGAAGGACGAGAAGGAAGGCCTCGGCCCCGCCACTCAACCCGCAGGCGTCCCGGCTTGATCGGAGTTCGGATATCGAAGATCGGAGTTCGGTCGTAGGGCGTGGACCGGATATCGAAGTTCGAAGATCGGATATGGGATGGTACGAGGGTACGATCAAGACATGGGTAACGTGGATTTGGGAGGAAGGAGCGGCCCGACGGTCAAAAAACAAAACCCCAAAACTGCTAAACAACAAAACTCCTATAGCCCAACAGCAGTTGAATTCACCACAAGAGCACAAAGTAAGAGACTTGCGAGGCAACCAGGATATCTTCACGTTCACTTTTCAGGTGAAAGTTCATTGTCGCATACTTATTTATCCAAGAGGCTTTTCATCAGTACCTTGGCTTCGTGCTCTTCGAGTCCTTCGTGGTTAGCCCGCGGAACTTAGGTTTAAGTGGTTGCCTCGCAGGGCGAAGCCTTGATGCTGATCACCCTAATTCCGCATGACAGTTCCCTCTGGCCAGTTGATTGAAGTCCTTCCCCTGACCGGTGTTGGTAAACGCCTGACTTATGGTGTGCCTGCCGCGCTGCGTTCCCGTCTGCAGGTGGGGATGCTGGTGCGCGTTCCCTTGCATCACCGGAACTGCCTGGCGCTGGTGGCCTCGCTGGAAAGCAACCAGAATATACCGGCGGGCAAACTGAAGTACATTCTCGAACTGCCTTACGACTGTCCGGTGATGACACCGGATATGCTGCAACTGGCGGAATGGATGCATGCCTATTACGCAACCTCCCCCGAGGGCGTCTATGAGGCGATGGTCCCCGCCACGGTGAGGGAGGGGATGCATCCCAAAATCACCCAATACCTCAGCATCGGTCAGCGGCTGACCAGTGAGGAGATCGAAAAGCTGGAAAAACGGGCTCCCAAGCAGGCCGCATTATACCGTTTCCTTCAGGGGCAGTTTAAACCTTTGCCCAAGGGAACCGTACTCCAGCGCCTGAAGGTCAATGCGGCCAGCTGTGATGCTCTGGTCGAAAAGGGACTTGTTCAGCTAACCCGCGAAACCGAAGCACGCGAGGCGTACCGCGATGAGTTGGGAGAACATGAGTCGGTCGGGGAAAGTGAGTTTGTATTGAACGATGAGCAGGAGGCGGCCTTTCAAAGCATGGTCGCCAGTTTGGATCGAAAGGAATACCAGACCCACCTGCTGCACGGGGTTACCGGTTCCGGCAAAACCGAGGTCTATTTAAAAACCATCCGCAAGGTGCTGGCTGAGGGGGGAGGAGTCATCTTTCTGGTCCCGGAGGTCGCGCTCACCCCGCAGACGGTTGGACGCCTGAGAAGCCGACTGGAGCGGGATGGTGTCCGCATCGTGGTCTGGCACAGCCACCTCTCGGCCGGAGAGCGTTTCGACGCTTGGATGGCGCTTGCCCGGGGGGAGGCGAGGGTGGTGGTAGGTGCCCGCTCCGCGATCTTTGCCCCGATCCCGGATCTGCGCCTGATCGTCGTCGATGAAGAACATGAACCCGCCTACAAGCAATCCGAGGCCCCCCGTTACCACGGGCGGGATGTTGCGGTTTACCGGGCATTGATCTGCCGGGCACTGTGTGTACTTGGCTCGGCCACGCCATCGCTTGAAACACTCTACAATGTCGAAACCAAACGCTACCACCTGAACCGTCTGACCAAGCGTGTCGATGACCGTAGGCTACCTAAGTTTCATATCGTGGATATGCGGCGCGAAAAGTTTTCCGCCAAGGGGGTAGCCACGCTTTCGCAGCCTCTCGCGGAGAAACTGATCGACCGTTTTGAGAAGCAGGAGCAGTCCATCCTCTTTCTCAACCGCCGGGGTTATTCAAACAGCATGCTTTGCCAGGAATGCGGCCATGTGGCGATGTGCCCCCATTGCGATGTTTCGCTGACTTTCCACCGGACCGATGACCGCTTGCGCTGCCATGTTTGCGGCTACCAGGAAAGGGCTCCCGCCCGCTGCCCGAAATGCTCCTCCAAAAGTATCCGCTGGCGCGGTTTCGGAACGCAGAAGGTCGAGGAATCCGTCCGCAAATTACTACCTAGGGCCAAGGTGGTGCGGATGGATGCGGATACGATGACCAAAAAACACCTTTACCGGGAGATCCTGGGAGATTTCCGCAAAGGGAAAATCCACATCCTGATTGGAACCCAGATGATCGCGAAAGGCCTGGATTTTCCGAATGTGACTCTGGTCGGTATGATTGATCCGGATATCTCGCTGCACATCCCCGATTTCAGGGCCAATGAGCGCGCCTTTCAACTGTTGGTCCAAGTCGCAGGCCGGGCCGGACGGGGGGACAGGGCAGGGGAGGTGGTCGTCCAAACTTATGCCCCCCACAGCCCTCCCATCCAGTTCTCAAGACGGGCAGACTTTGAAGCCTTCCTGCAGGAGGAATTGGAACAACGCCGCGAATTCCATTATCCGCCCTTCCGCCATCTGGTCAGGCACCTCTTCCGCGGACGAAACCCCGAAAAGGTCCTGTTCTACGCCGAGCAATGGAGCCGTCACCTGGAAAAAAATATTCAGCACCAAATTGAAATTCGCGGACCCGCCCCGGCCCCTCTGGAAAAGGTCAAAGACATCTACCGCTTCCATATCTGGTACTTCATGGACAGCGTCTCCCGCATCCTCCCCGGCATCGTCGATTTACGCAAAAAATTCCCTATGGACGAAGAAGTCATCGATGTCTTCGACGTCGATCCAATGGATATGATGTGAGGTTATTAGGCTGTAGGCAACCCGGTTAAATGCCCCGAAACTTCAGGAAACCCTCAAACTTCAACCGCCACAAGCCGGGTGTCTACCTGGTGACGTCCGCAAGAATCTTGAGAAAATCGCCCACTCGTTTCCTGGACATTTCCCCTAAGCCGGATTCCAAGTCTTGACGGTGTAAGGAATCTGGCCAAAATTGATCCCATGAATGTCACATTGCCACTGAAAGAGATGACGATCGCTGAAAAAATCGGCATCATGGAGGAGCTTTGGTCGGACCTCTCGAGTTCGGGAAAAGGTTATTCCCCTCCGGCTTGGCATGACCGAATTCTTGAGGAAAGAGCCCGTCTTGCTGAGTCGGGAGAAGTCGGATTCACAGATTGGGAGACAGCCAAAAAGCAAATCAGCGACCGGGTTTCGTGAGAATTCAGATTTTTGACAGCGCCAAGCTTGATCTGGTGGACGGGTTTTCCTTCTACGAAGCCCAAGATCGCGGCATCGGTCAGTATTTTTTGGACTCTCTCTACTCGGACATAGATTCTTTGGCGCTTTACGGGGGTACCCATCGGAAGAAATCGAAGAACTTTCACTGGATGTTGTCGAAGCGTTTCCCTTATGCCATTTACTACACCGTTGCAGATGATCTTGTCTCTGTTCACGCCATTTTGGATTGCCGCCAAGACCCGGGGCGAATTGATGAGCGCCTTAAAGAAGAGCAAACAACAAGACGCTGGAGTCAATGAGTGTGCCGCATGCGCTCTTCTCCTTGAGACTGCTTAAGGTTCGTTGGAATGGACCTGAATCTTTCTGTGAGTTGTTAAAAAAACCAAGGATTCGGGGCTAACTCTTTTCGGGGTCCTCCAGCTGGTGATATGTGGAACTGAGTTGATGATATAACACTGATATGCAGGAAAGAATGAAAGAATGCGTCTCACGCCAAGACGCGAAGACCGCCAAGGAAGAAAGCAACTAATGAAAAGCTTGGTGTCTTGGCGTCTTGAACGATCTCGCATGCGGGGGAGCGGGCGTGAGAACCCTAGTTTGAAGGAAAGGGAAAGTGCATGAAGAACGCGATTGCCATGTCCGGGTTGATCGGCCACGCTCAGACCATGCCTGAGCAGCGTATCCAGTCGGAAAAATAAATACTTGCGAGAGAGGGGAGCAACTGATTCGCCGGACGATAAGGTATACCCCCCCCTTTTTTTCTCCATGCCTTGAAGGAATGACATGAAAAATATGATCGTGGTTTTATGTGTGGCGTTTGCCTTTGGATGTTTTTCGGTTTCTGCCCGTTCCGTAATCGTGGCGGAGCCTTCTGTTTATGTAGATTACGAATACGGTGATCTTAAGGAGGTGATTGTCGGTCTGCCATACGGCATGTCGCCGCCTTTGGAAACAAAATGGTTTGCCGACGCGCTCAAGGTATTGCCGAAAGATGAAGCCGATTACGCGCGCAAGACAGCCGGGATGCTTTGGACGGAGATGATCAATCCTGACACGGGAAAAAGCGAAACACAGATGCTGGAGGAGGAAAATCAGGCCTTCATTGCCATATTGGAGTCTCTGGGCGTCAAGGTTTACCGCCCGACGGAAATCACCGCAGATTTCATCAAGGAATATTATGGCGAGGGCGTGCTCTTAAACGGGTTCAGCCAGGACTTCCCCCGCGACAACCTGGCCGTCATTGGCAGCAATCTCATTGAGTTGAATTTGCGCACGCCGATTCGTAAGGTGGATATTTCTGGATTCCGGGATATTCTGGCCGAAAAGTGTTCCGACCCGAAGGTCAAATGGTTTTCCATGCCGCACACGGAGCTACTTAAGTCCGCCCACCCCGATACTCCGTTTCTGGAAGGCGGCGATGTGATTGTGCTGGGAAAAACCATTTTGGTAGGCAATACGCAAAATCCTAGTGTAGGATCCAATGAGGAAGGCTACCGGTGGCTCCAGAACATTTTAGGCGACCAATACACGGTGGAACGCGTTCGACTTGTTGAAGGCGTGCTGCATCTGGATTGTGTGCTTTCCGTGCCGCGACAGGGGGTGGCCATTGTTTGCGAAGAGGCCTTCATTGACGGTCTCCCCGAAGCGCTCAAGGGCTGGGATCTGATCAGAGTAAGCCTCGAAGATGTTCAGCGACTGGCCGTCAACGGAGTTCCCGTTGATTCCGGAAACTACATTTTGTCGTATAACCGGCACAATGACAATCGCACCATCCAGGCCGAGCTTGAAAACCGGGGCATCAAGGTTCATCGTGTGTTTTTCGGTACGCACAACGGGCAGGGGGGATCGCTACGCTGCGCAACCCAGCCGCTGAAACGAATGATCCAAATGACAGAGCCGTACGAAAATCAAAGAAAGTGAAAGTCGGGGACCTGAAGAAGGGTAGGCCACGGCCACGTATTCCTGTTTTTTTAAAGAAAGCTGGTGTTTATGGTACTTGGGGAGTTCCGATAGCTTACCTTAACTTCTATTTTTATTCATTGCCGTGGTGTGCCAAAGAAGAATGCTCTCACAAAGGCGCTAAGGCACAAAGGATGATTGAAAATGAAATTTAATCGATCGAATCTTACAGAATAGCTTTGTGTCTTCGTGCCTTGGTGAGAGAAAATCAGAATCGTTGGTTTCCGAAAGCGTCACCAACGCGTTGCCAATTCTGCTACGGCTCCACCTCCACTCCATGGTTCTTCAATACACAACTCATCGTATGCGGAGAAAATGACAGCCATTTCCATCGTCACACTATTGGCAACAATGCTTATCCTGGCCGCTATACCAAGTGCTAGTGTCGCGCTGGTAGTCACGCGATCAGCAACGCTGGGCATCGCGAACGGCGTTATGGTCGCTTGCGGTATCGTATTGGGGGATCTAGTTTTCGTCGTTTTGGCAATTCTCGGAATGAGTTTTTTAGCCGAATCAATGGGTGGCTTTTTTGCCATCCTAAAGTATATCGCTGGAGGCTACCTGCTTTGGCTGGGATTCAATCTCCTTCGGACCCGGAAGAAAATTAACATCGTGGAAGGCGATCAATCGAAACTATCGTTGGCTGCTAGCTTCACATCCGGACTCTTACTGACACTTGGAGACCTTAAAGCTATTTTATTCTACGCTAGCTTGTTCCCGGCATTCGTAGATATGTCTACTCTTACAGTTGCTGACATTACAGGAATAGTCCTGGTCACGATTGTTGCTGTTGGAGGCGTGAAGATATTTTATGCATTCACCGCGCAAAGAATTGTGCAGCGATTTCGGAATCGAAATTCACAGAAACTTGCACGATCTACTGCTGGATGTTGTATGATCGGTGTGGGAACCTACATAATCATCAAAGCATAATCATCCGGTGCTGGGCATTACACCACAGAAAAAATTTTCCTGGACACCCATCGTTTGGGAAGTGGATGGCAGGGGGGGTAGACGGCAGCCTGGGATGCCGGATTTGTTGTAGGGTGACTTAATTCTGGCATTTTCGGGAAGGATACGGTCTTATTTCCGCCATATTTGCCATGGTTCGCGGATGTCATAGATTAGGTGGGGCGATTGCTATTTTCCGGTTTCGGTTTTTGGGGTCTTGCAGCCTGGTGCTTTTTCTGGGGGCCGGTTGTGCGACTTATAAAGATGACACCGAAGCCCTGCGGGCTTCCTGGAGCTCAGGTCATGATCAGAATGCGGCGACGATTGCGGATAAGGCAGCGCATTCGCGGGCGAACTCGGTTGATGCGGTGATCTGGCAATTGGAGGCGGGGGCGGCCTATCGGGGGGCGGGCCGGATTGCGGAGAGTATTGAGGCCTTTGCTATCGCAGCGGCCCGCATGGCCGAATATGACGAAGCCCCCGATGTCAGTTTGAGTGCCGAAACCGCAGCGACCTTGACGAATCTGTCCTATTTGCCTTACCGGGGTCGGGCTTATGACAAGGTGATGCTGACGACGTATCAGGCCTTGAATTACATGCAGCTGGGGGAGATGGATGCGGCCCGGGTAGCTTTAAACCAAGCGATGCAACGCCAGCGTGAGGCGGTGGCGGAGAATGCGAAGCGCATCGAAACCGCCCAGCAGGCGGCTAGGGAGAGTGCCCAGGCTCGGTCCGGGCAGGGTCAGCCGGTTTACAATGTGGAGCGCACGCAGCGGGATCCTTCCTTTCAGCGCCAGTTGGACCAGATTTACGCGAACATGGCTCAAATCCGTACTTACGGGGATTATGTCAATCCCTTTACCGTGTTGTTGGACGGGCTCTTTTTCATGTATCAAGGGGTCGACTTTTCGGATTGGGAACGGGCGCGGGTATCGTTGAACCGGGTCCGTTCCTTTGTGGATTACCCGGAAACAGTGGATCTTGATTTGAGAACCCTGGAAGGAGTGACGCGGGGAGAGGCGCCGGAGCCGGTGACCTATATTCTTTTTGAAACGGGAATGGCTCCGATCCGGGAAGAGGTGCGGATCGACATTCCTCTTTTTATTGTCACGAATGAAGTTCCGTATGTCGGCGTTGCCTTTCCAAGGCTAGAATACCAGTCTGCCTTTGTTCACGGTTTACGGGTCCGGACCAGCGAAGGGGTTGAGGCAAGGACGGTGTTGGTTTGCAGTATGGACAGTGTGATCACCCGGGAGTTTGAAAACGATTTGCCCGTTATTATTACGCGTACCCTGCTTTCAGCCGGGACGAAGGCTTTGATCCAGTACGGGATACGGCAGGCGGTCAAGGATCAGGGGAGTTGGGGGGCATTGGTCCAGGTAGCAGGCATTATTTACCAGGCATCGATGAATCAGGCGGATTTGCGGACCTGGGTGACGCTCCCCAAGCAGTTCCAGTACACCCGGGTTCCGACCCCGGCCGACGGGCGGCTGGAACTCATTCCCACCGGAGGCACAGGCGGGTCACAGGAAATTGAATTGGAACCGGGCTGGATTCATGTCGTTTATGTAAAAAGCAACAGCAGTTTTGCCCCGCTGACGGTCCGGCAATTTGTTTTGAAAAAAGGAGATCCTTCACCTAGTCTTTCGCAAATACGAAACATCGGCCCTTTTCAGACTATCCACCTCTCAATGAATACCTCTGAATAAACGCTGCCTGATTTTCGCTTCAACTCATCCATTCCAAACATCCATCACATCTTATGTTATTTATAAAATCCCTTTCTTCCCTGCGTTTTGGGGCTTTAGTTGTGTTGTCAGCACTTATTTTGTCCGGCTGCAAGTCGGTCAACGTGGTGGAGCGGGCGGAGCCACTGGCCACCCCGAATGTCATTGCCGACCGCCGGGTGGAATCGGACCCCGCTCTGGCCCGGAAAGTCTCAGTTGTTCAGGTGGTTGAATCATCCACCGGCGACTTGATGCGCGTTCAGGTGGCCTTGTTCAACAAGACCTATGATTATGCCCCTTTCAATTACCAGTTCGTCTGGATTGAAGAAGACGGGATGGCAGTGACTTCACCCACACCGATCTGGCGTCCGGGGCAGATCAACGGACGCGAAACAATCTATGTTTCCTCCGTTGCTCCGACCCCGCGGGCAGTGGATTTTCAATTGAAACTTCTCGACCGTGAAAGCTTTAACAAGATACAGGCCCCGGCACGTCGCCGCCGCTAAGCTGACTTATTTCACCCCAACCAGTTCTATTATGAAAACCAATCTTTTTCCTTTGAATAACTTCTGCCGTTTCACTCTGGCCGGGCTGCTGGTCTTGACCCTTGCGGGCTGCAAGACGACATCCCGCGATGCGGGCTATATTGATTCAGCCGGGCCGCGCACGATTGTCAGCCTGGATCAGATCAACATTCAGGACTGGGCCAATGCCGGTGACCAGATGGTGAATTCACTTTTGGCTTCCGGGGTGATGGACCGTGCGCCGGAGCAGCCGGCGGTTCTGGCCATGAGCCGTATTGTGAATAATACGACCCAGCAGGTGGATACCGATTTCCTGACCCGGCGGATACGAGTGGCGCTGAACCGGAGCGGTAAGGCCTTCACCACAACCACCTTTGGACCGGGTGGGGTAGTGGAAGACGAACTCGCTCTTGAAGCGGGTGAATATCAGCGTTTTACCGAGGGAGAGAGCGCCCCACGGCCCCTTCCTTATTTTACTTTGTCAGGGAAACTCCTGGAAAACCGTGCTCAGGCGGGATCAACCCGGCAGGTGACCTATGTTTTCCAATTAGCCCTGACCGAAGTGCGCAGCGGTCTTGCCGTCTGGGAGGATGAAGTCCAGATCACCAAGCAAGGCGAACGTGCCTCGGTGGGTTGGTAGATTTAGCGCTCCGTTAATCCTTCCAAATCAGCGGAACAGCAAAACAGGTATCCGGCAGCGACGGATCAAATCGGTGGTGGTACTACCGATTAGCAGGTGGCGGATACGACTGTGGCCGTAGGCCCCCATCACGAGGAGATCCGCCTTTACCTTGTCGACATAATTGGCAATTGCGTCTTCGACATCTCCGGTCAGTACCTGGCAGGTCGCTTCGCGTCCGGCCTTGTTCAACGTTTCCTCGGCATGCAAGAGCGTGCGGCTGGCATGACCCTCGCCCTGTCCCTCGCCGACAGTGACGACGTGGAATTCCAGACCCTCCACCGCATTGGAGTTGGCCAGCCAATTCAAGGCCTTTGTCCCGCTTTGCCCGCCATCCCAGGCGAAAACAATTTTACGGATTTCGCGGAATTCGCGGTTGGTCACCATAACTGGTTTTTTGCTGGCTCTGACCACGCGTTCCATGGTGACTCCGAGGTGACCACTGGCAGCCCGGGCATTTTCACCGCGCTTGCCTAGCATAACCAAGTCCACATCGTGCTCTTCTCCTTCAAAGTCGCCCAAACAATCGACGAGATTTCCGGTGCGGTGGTGAAAGTCATGATGCAGGCCCGGAGCCGCTTTCTCCAAAATATTACCGACAGCATCCTCCAGCATTTTGGCTTTGTGCTTTTCCATCTCCTGAAGATTGGCGATCATACCCGCATAGGGAGAGGCTCCCATGCTACCCCCGAGGTCCATGACAAAGGGCATATCGTATTCCCAGACATTGGAAACGTAGATGACCTCCAGTTTGGCTCCGGTTCTCCCGGACAACCAGGCGGCGTAGCGACAACAAACCTCGGCGTAAGCCGAACCATCAGTGCAAACGAGTATAGATTTCATAATATTTTCCGGTTGGGGATGATTTCACGGGCACTCAGACCACCCTTGTTTGAATGCAATGTAACCGGAATAACGGCCGTCCTCAAGTATTTTTCGTTTGTTTTGAAGCGGGCTAAGCAGGAGTTCGGATATCGTACCCGCATTCGTAAGCAAGAACGTGGCGGACCTCACGTGAGGTCGGTAATCGAGCCGTAAACCGGGTCAAAAAGCCTGCGGTAGATCCTGATCGCCTCCTGATCCGTTAAGCCGGCCAGATAATCGCAGACCCACCTTGCTTTTTCGGCTTCGGAATCCGCTTTTGCCACCCAGAGGGAATAGGGTTCTGGCAGCAACTTGAGCTTTCCGCCTCCGTAGACATGGTTTTCGAAGAATGCGTTGAACAAGCGCTCAAGCATGCGCCCGTTCTTGAATTCAATCTGTTGGATTTGAGGCGAAAGGAAAATCAGGTCGAGTGCTACTTTCTTGTAGAAAGCACAGGCTTCCTCCTGTTCCGGATCCAGTTCCAGAGAGTACGCATAGCGCCGGGTCTTTCCCGCCAGAGAGTGGGGGCGTTCCACCAGTTTGGCTGCCTGGATGAAGCGGCCTATTTTGGAACCGAAAACAGCATCGACCAAGTCTTCCCGAACCACACTGCAGAGTTCAACCAGAAGAGACTCCTCGTGAGTGGAAAGCTTTTGTTTTGCCCCCCATTTCTCCAGTAATTGGACAGACAGAAAACAGGCCCGAATACCGTCGGCCATGTCATGGAGGGAATAGGCAGTATCGTCAGCCCAGTCCATGATCAAACATTCCAAGCTTCGTTCCTGCCGCCAGTTCCCCTGGCGTTTCCATTCACCCGGAACATCGGATTCGCCATAGACAAAGCTTCGTAAGAGGACCTGCTCGTCGTAAAGGAAATGATTGTCCGGGCGACTCAAACTTCCATCTTCGGCCATAATCGAGGATTCGGACCAGAGCGGTTTGTATTTGAGGACTCCGTCCAGAAAAGCACGGGTAGGGTACATCCCCAAGGGTTCTCCGGCCCGTGGGTAAATCAAGCGGGTCAATATCCGGAGGGTCTGGGCATTGCCCTCAAAGCCACCGTAGGGGGCCATGAGTTGATTGAGTTTACGTTCGCCGATGTGACCAAAAGGAGGGTGGCCAATATCGTGGGCCAGACCGATGGCCTCGACCAGGTCGGAGTCGATATGGAAATCTGTTTGCAGTATTTCCGGATGCTTCCACTGCAGGTAGTCACAGAGAGAACGCCCGATACGGGCGACCTCAAGTGAATGCGTCAGGCGGGTCCTGTAGAAGTCATATTCACCCGACTGAAAGACCTGGGTCTTGGATTGCAATTTGCGGAACGACTGGGAGAACACGACCCGGTCACGGTCCACCTGAAAATGGCTGCGGGACTGGGGCTCCTCCTTGCGGGGGTGCCCGGTTTCCGGGCAGAACTCCAGGTCGAACGGTGAATAAAAAGTGTTTTTCATGAGAACTGGTTAAGGCTCACCTAAAAGGGGAAGCTTGCCAACCTGATTTTAACGACTTTAATGAGTCTATCATGCGTTGCCTCCCCCTCCTTCTTGCGGTTTTCGTGCTTGCCGCACCCATGTTCCACGTCGATGCACGTGTGGGTGAAACCCGAAGTGCCATGGAAAACAGGCTCTTCCGTGATCGCAAGGTGATCGCCTATCCGGAACGTTATATAGACCGTAAAATCAATGACCGGGCCGTACCCTACCGAAACCTGCTGCAGTTTTTTCCGGAGGGATGCCGCCATGCCATCTTTTTCAAGAAAGATCATGATGCCATGGTCGCACGCAGTGATCTCGATACCGACCCCTTTCCTGAAGGCTGGGATCTGCATGTCGTCTATTATCAGGATGTTTCCGTTTTCGAGGCTTATCGGCGGAATGGGCAGTCCATGACTGTCGCCGAGGTCAATGCGCTTCTTGCCCTGAACCGTGGAGATTCCCACTGGAACCGCGTCAATCGCCGGGAGCAACCGCAGGTATTCAACTGCGACTTTGTTTTGGACGATGGCAAGATGATGGCAGTCCGGCAGGGAAATTTTATGATCTTTTACCGCCCCGGCTTTGAGGAAGTTGTACGCAAGGCATTCGAGGGATTCCGCGAAGAACAGAGAGAAGCTGAAGTGGAACTCGCCCCCGACAGCGTACGCGGCTTCTGAGAAATGAAGCAGGCAATAAGCCTTCAGCCCTTCGACCCCTCGGTAAGCACAGGATATTGCAAAACATCCTACAACCTACAGAACATGCCTCGTCAAAGATCCTGAGCTTACCGAAGGGTCGAAGGCTGAACCCTCCTCAATCTACCTGAAAATTCTGATTCGGCTCCTAAAATTTTCCTTTACATTATTAAAATGATATATTTTTATCGTTAAAGAAAATTATGAGCAATCTGCCAGAGCTTTCCGGTCCTCTTTATGATTTCTCTGTCCTGCGGGTACTGAGGAAACGGAAAGGTTTGACGCTGGAGGGGGTGGCTGAGCGTTCAGGGGTGTCTCCGGCAGTCATTTCCAAACTGGAGCGTAACCAGAGTTCGGCTGAACTGGAAACATTGTATCGTCTTGGCCGGGCTTTTGAAATGAGTGCAAGTGAATTACTTGCTTTGGCGGAGGCCCGTATGGCCTATCAAGTCAAGGCCTCCGGCTACGACCACGATGGTTTTCACTTTGAGCGGATCATCTACAACAACATCAGCTGTTTCTATGGTCGGGCCAGAAGAGGGGCCAAGGTCAGCCGTCCGGAAATTCACCACAACGACTATGAGGTTTGTTGGGTGTTAAAAGGGTCCGTTATTCTGAATCTTCCCTCCGAGCACAGGAAAATCCGGGCCGGGGAAGCGGTGCAGTTCGATGCCATCCTGGAACATACCTATGAGGCGGAAAAAGATACCGAAATCATCATCATGCATATCCGCAAGGACAACCGTTTTTAGCCTGAAATCACTTTAATCCCAAACATCCTGTTTATTCGATCCCGATAGCGATCCCGATTTCGATTTGGACAAAACACCAAAACGGCAAACCCCTACCGCCTAAACGCCTAAACACCAAACCACACTTTATGAAAATCGATACCAGTCTGAAAACAGAGAGTCTGCGCAAGGATCTTGAACGCTTCTGGGAGCTTTCCGCACGGAAGATTGATCTGATCGCGAACAATTATGATACCTCCAAGGGTTCCCCTGTCTTTACTGTCGAGGGGAATTATACCACCCGGGGGTGGACGGAATGGACGCAGGGATTCCAGTACGGCTCGGCGATACTCCAGTTTGATGCCACCGACGAGGTTAGGTTCCTTGAGATGGGGCGTAAGGATACCGTCGGGAAAATGGCTCCCCATGTCACCCATACCGGGGTCCACGACCATGGGTTCAACAATGTCTCCACCTACGGCAATTTGCGTCGTTTGATGCGCGAGGGGCGGATCCAGGAGAATGCCTGGGAACTCGAGTTCTATGACATGGCACTCAAGTGTTCCGGAACCGTTCAGGCGATGCGTTGGAGTGAGAATGTTGATGGGGGTTATATCTATTCCTTCAACGGCCCGCATTCACTCTTTGTAGATACCATCCGTACCATCCGCGCGGTGGAGATGGCCTACATCCTTGACCATGCCTGGCTGGTGGACAATGACCGCCGGATCAACCTGTTGGAGCGGGCTCTGCTCCATGCCCGGTCGACTGCCCGCTTTAATATCTTTTACGGTGAGGGCCGCGACAGTTACGACGAGTGGGGGCGCACGGCGCATGAAGCGATATTCAACCGGAACGACGGAGCCTTCCGTTGTCCAAACGCGCAGCAAGGGTTTTCCGGTTTCACCACATGGACCCGTGGTTTGGCCTGGGCTATGGTCGGCTTCCCGGAACAGCTTGAGTTCGTCGAAAGCCTTCCCGATGCCGAACTCGAAATCCTTGGCGGGCGGGCTGAGGTGGAAGCTTACCTGCTTAAGGCTGCAAAAGCGGTCTGTGATTTCTTTATCGCGAATACGGCGAGTGACGGCATTCCCTACTGGGATACCGGAGCACCGAAGCTTTACCAGCTCGGTGACTATACCGAACGGCCTGCGGATCCCTTTAATGACTGGGAGCCGGTGGATTCCTCGGCTGCGGCTATCGGCTGCCAGGGGCTAGTCCGCCTCGGACGCTACCTTGAAAGAAAGGGAGACACGCAAGCCGGGCAGCGTTACTGGCAGGCAGGTCTGACCAGCCTGAAGACCCTCCTCAGCGAGCCCTATCTGTCCACCAGTGACAAACATCAGGGGTTGGTCCTGCACAGCATTTACCATAAGCCGAACGGATGGGACCATATCCCGGCGGGGCAGAAAATCATGTGCGGTGAGTCTTCCATGTGGGGTGACTACCATGCCCGCGAGGCTGCGCTGTATGTGCAGCGTCTGATTGATGACAAGCCTTGCTATCACTTCTTCAACTGAGGAGTTCCATGTCTGATCCAAACAAACAGTACCAGCCTGCGCAGCTGAAAAATTTCGGTAAACTCTGCCTTCATACGATCACGACCAAGCCGTGGAGTCTGCGTGAGTGTGCGGTTAATTATGCCAAGGCCGGGATTGGCGGGATTACAGTCTGGCGCGACGCGGCTCAGGCCCATCCGGATGGATTCAAGGCTGCCGGAGAACTTTGCCGGAATGAAGGTCTTGAAATCGTTTCCTATGTGAGGGGCGGTTTCTTCCCGGGCAAAGATGCGGCGGCCCGCCAGGCGGCAATTGATGACAACCGGAAAATCATTGAAGAAGCGGCAGCCCTGGGTGCACCGCTGATCGTGCTGGTCTGTGGTGCCTTGCCCGGGCAATCGCTGGAGGTCTCCAGGCAGCAGATTGCCGAAGGCCTTGCCGCGATATTGCCGGACGCGGAAGCGGCTGGTGTCCGGCTGGGGATCGAACCGCTGCACCCGATGTATGCCGATTGTCGCTCGGCGGTGAATACCATGAAGCAGGCCACCGATATGGCGCTGGCCCTGCGCTCGCCGAATATCGGGGTCACCGTCGATGTATTCCACATCTGGTGGGATGATCAGGTGGAAGCCGAAATTCTGCGCTGTGGACGGGAGAAAAAACTTTTCTCCTTTCACATCTGCGACTGGATGAATCAGCCGGTGGATATGTTGAATGACCGCGGCCTGATGGGTGAGGGAGTGATTGATGTCCCGCACTTGAGGGGGGTCGTCGAGGCAACTGGCTTCAGGGGATTCAACGAAGTGGAGATTTTCTCCAACCGATGGTGGGCCACCGACCAACACCGTTTTGTCGAGTCCATCAAGGAGGCCTATCTGAAGAAGTCATAAAAACAAGGAGTCAACTTTACATATAACCAGTATTCAAAACGACTATGAAAGAACATAAAATCGGAATTATCATGAACGGCGTCACCGGACGCATGGGTACCAACCAGCATCTGTTGCGCTCCATCGATGCCATTATCAAGCAGGGCGGAGTCAGAGTCAGCCCGAACGAGGTCATCATGCCGGATCCCATTCTGGTGGGCCGTAATGAGGACAAACTGAAAAGCCTGTGTGCACGCACCAGCGTGACCAAATGGACCACGAATCTGGACGAGGTCATGAAGGACCCCGCTTACCAGGTTTATTTTGATGCCCAGACCACCGGTCGCCGGGCTGAGGGGGTTCGTCAGGCTGTGGCAGCGGGCAAGCATGTTTACTGCGAAAAGCCGACGGCCACCGACACGGAAACAGCGCTTGGCCTCTACAAGCTGTGCCGGGATGCCGGGATCAAGAACGGTGTGGTACAGGACAAACTCTGGCTGCCGGGCATGGTGAAATTGAAGCGTCTCATGGAGAATGGTTTCTTTGGTGACATCCTTTCGGTGCGCGGCGAATTCGGATACTGGGTGTACGAGGGTCACAGCATCCCGGCTCAGCGCCCGAGCTGGAACTACCGCAAGGAAGATGACGGCGGCATCATCGTTGACATGCTCTGCCACTGGCGCTACGTGCTGGACCATCTGTTTGGCAAAGTGAAGTCGCTGTCCTGTCTGGGAGCTACTCACATTCCCGAACGTATCGACGAAAACGGGAAGCCCTACCGCTGCACGGCGGATGATGCCGCTTATGCGACCTTTGAACTGGAGGGTGGGGTGATTGCCCATTTCAACTCATCCTGGACGGTTCGGGTGCGCCGCGATGATCTCCTGACTCTGCAAGTGGACGGGACGAAGGGCTCTGCAGTGGCCGGGCTGCGCGAGTGCTGGATCCAGCATTACGGCAACACACCGAAGCCGGTGTGGAATCCGGATATTGCCCAACCGATCAATTTCTACGAAGGCTGGGCCAAGGTGCCGGAACAGGAAGAGCATGACAATGCGTTCAAGGTACAGTGGGAAATGTTCCTGCGCCATATCGTACTTGATGAGCCGTTCCCGTGGACACTGTTGGAAGGGGCCAAAGGCGTCCAGTTGGCCGAACTCGGCCTCAAGAGTTGGGAAGAGCGCCGCTGGCTCGATGTTCCTGAACTGAAAGCTTGATATGAAACCAGTAGCATTGATTACAGGAGGCAGCCGGGGCATTGGTTTCGGTTGTGCGGAACATCTGGCCCGCAAAGGGTTCGATCTGGCGATCAACGGCATGCGGCCGGAGGAACAGGTTTCGGAGGCTTTGGAAGCTTTGCGCCAACTTGGGGCGGAGGTTCTGTATTGCCCCGGTGACATCGGCTCCCGTGAAGAGCGTGAGGGTATGCTGGCAAAGGTGAAGAGTCACTTCGGTCGGTTGAACGTGCTGGTCAATAATGCCGGTGTGGCCCCCAAGCAGCGTCTCGACCTGCTCGAAGCCACCGAGGATAGTTTTGACTATGTCATCGGGACCAATCTGAAGGGTGCTTACTTCCTCTCGCAGAGTGCGGCCAAATGGCTCGTTGCCCAAAAGGAAGCGGATCCATCCTTTCAGGGTTGCATCATCAATGTCAGTTCCATTTCGGCAACGGTAGCCTCGGTCAATCGCGGAGAATACTGTGTGGCCAAGGCGGGCTTGTCCATGACGACCCAGCTTTTCGCCAGCCGTCTGGGAGAATATGGGATCCCGGTTTACGAAGTGCGTCCCGGTATTATCCAAACCGACATGACTGCCGGAGTAACGGAAAAGTATGACAAGTTGATCGAAGGAGGCTTATGCGTCACCCCCCGCTGGGGTTTCCCAGATGATGTCGGGCGGGCAGTTGCCTCCCTGGCCTCCGGTGATTTTCCATATTCCACCGGCCAGGTTGTCATGGTGGACGGCGGTTTGACGCTGCCACGGTTATAGTCGTAGCTGCGCTCGCCTGCGCTGAACCTGTAGTGGCTGGGTTGGCATCCTCCTTCTCATCCATTCGACAAGCTCAGGGCGGGAAAGGCGGCGGATTATTGGTTTTGCAGGAATACGGCGAGCATGCGGCGGAAAGCCAGTGTGGTGGGCTTCCGGTTGCCGAGCATGGCTTCCCCGGAGGCGGCTTCGTAGCCAAAGTTGGGGCGAGGACGCAGGCGGATGAAGGGCGGGAGATTGTAACGCATCGCGATCGCATTGGCCCAGAATCTCGCAGTCCGTCCATTACCATTGGCGAAGGGGTGAATACGCACCCATTCCGCGTGAACCCACGCACAGGCTTCGATGACCGCTGAAAGTTGGTCTGGAGTCGGTGTTGCACCTCGGGGAATGTTTGTATCCAAATGCTGTATGATTTGTGCCAGTGTTGCTTCGAATTGAGTGGTTTCCAGGGTGACTTCGGCAGCGGTGACACCAGGATAAGAACCAACAAGAACCTCAAGTTTCGATAGCTGATCAGACCCCCTGAATTGACCGACCATTTTTTTATCAGGTGAGGTGAGACCGGACATCATCGTCCGATGCCAGTTTTTGGCATCGACGAGCCGGGGTAACTTGCGTGCCAACGCTTGATTCCGGATGGCAGTCAGAACCTCCTTCAGGTTATGACGAAGCCGGGGGCTGTCTTCATCCCAATCAGGCATCGATGAGTTGGCGGAGCCCCTTGGTTACCGGTCCATTGGAGATCGCAGGTTCGCCTTCCATCGGATCCTCGCGCTTTCCATAAGAGGCTTCAGCCTCCACGAATGAATCTATGGCCCGATCAAACCCGGGGTCCGACTCTTGGTAGACGTTTATGCGTTTAAGTATATCATGGAGCACTTCATCGGTCTGGATGGCGTGCCGTGTCACATACTCAGCCACCGCTTCATTGACCAACTTGTTCTTCGGACGATGCTGCAGTTGGCTGATGAGTTCCAAGCCTGCTTGAACATCTTCATGCAGGCGAAATGTTGATGCCTTGTTCATAGTTTCAACGATATGCAAAAAAAAAGTGGCGTCAAATGGCTTTTTTGGTGGCAGTAAAAATCCTGGAGGATAAAAATTCTGGACACCCATTAAAACCCTCTTGGACACCCATGAATTGGGAAGGAGATGCTCAAGGTTAGCCTGCAATATTGGATTTGCGATTCTGAGCCTTACTGCTGGCATTTTGGGGCTGACACAGCCTTATCTGTAGTCGTAGCTGCGCTCGTAAGAGCGTGGCTATTTTTTCTTCAGGGCGGCTGTGAACCAGTCGTCCTGAAGGCTGCCGGATGAGCGTGGTTGGCGTTGCTCTTTGGGCCTGGTTGCCTGACGCGGAGCCTTGCGGTCCATTGACTGGTTGTTTTCCCGGACGCCTTTGGCTGCTTTGTCAGGGACGGTTTTCATCGACAAGGAAATGCGCTTTCGGTCCGGGTCCACTTCAAGGACGGTGACCCGGACCTTCTGCTGTACTTTGACAACCTCATTGGGGTCTTTGACGAACTGGTCGGCGAGTTGACTGATGTGAACGAGCCCGTCCTGATGGACACCGATATCAACGAAGGCACCAAATGCGGTGACATTGGTTACAATACCGGGCAGCTTCATACCTTCCTTGAGGTCCTGGATGGTTTCCACTCCTTCGGCAAAGGCGAAAGTTTCAAACTGTTCACGCGGGTCACGTCCCGGTTTGGCGAGTTCCTGCAGAATATCCTGAAGGGTGGGGAGGCCAATGGTGTCGGTGACGTAATTTTTGAGCTGTATTTTCTCACGCAGCCGTGCATCACGCATGAGGTCGCTGACGGAGCATCCGAGGTCCGCTGCCATTTTCCCGACCACGGGATAGCTTTCGGGGTGGACTCCACTGGCATCCAGCGGGTTGGGTGCTTTGTGGATACGAAGAAAGCCTGCGGCCTGCTCAAAGGTCTTCGGGCCGAGGCGGGGGACTTCTGAGAGGTCTTTGCGGGACTGAAAAGGGCCATGCTCGTTCCGGTAGGCAACGATGTTGGAAGCAATGGTATCGTTCAGTCCGGAGACATAGGAGAGCAATTGGCGGCTGGCGGTATTCACTTCGACCCCCACGGCGTTCACACAGCTGACGACGACATCATCGAGGCTCTTCTTGAGGAGGTTCTGGTCCACATCGTGCTGATATTGACCAACCCCGATTGATTTGGCATCGATTTTGACCAGTTCGGCCAGGGGGTCCATCAGCCGGCGTCCGATCGAGACGGAACCGCGGACGGTGAGGTCGTAGTCGGGGAATTCCTCGCGGGCGGCCTCGGAGGCGGAGTAGATGGATGCGCCGCTTTCGTTGACAAGAACGATGGTTATGGAAGCAGGCAGGCCCAATCCCCGGACGAAGGCTTCGGTTTCACGCCCGGCCGTGCCGTTCCCAATAGCGATGGCCTCAACCTCAAACCGGGCGCAGTAGGCCAGCACCTTTTGTCTGGCTTCCTCACTGCGCTGTGCGGATTGCCCCGGGTAGATCACATCGTGGTGCAGGAGTTTGCCCTGGGCATCGAGGAGCACCACTTTGCAGCCGGTACGGAACCCAGGGTCGATGGCCATCACCCGCTTTTGGCCGAGTGCGGGGGCGAGCAGGAGTTCCCGCAGGTTATCAGAAAAGACATTGACGGCCTCTTCATCGGCCCGTTGTTTGCTGCGAACACGCGCTTCTGTCTCAAGGGAAGGGGCAAGCAGGCGCTTGAATCCGTCGGCCACTGCGAGACGGATTTGTTCTGCGGCGGGGCCATGTCCGGTGACAAACAGTTTTTCCAGAATGCGGAGGGACTCTTCCTCGGAAGGGACAATGCGGAAGTAGAGGAAGCCCTCTTTTTCGCCCCGGCGAATGGCGAGTATGCGGTGGGAGGGGGCCTGGGCCACGGGTTCACTCCATTCAAAATAGTCGCGGAATTTTGCACCTTCCTGCTCTTTCCCGGTTATGACGCGGGAAGTCAGGACACCGTCTTTCTGAAAGAGAGGGCGCACCTTTTCACGGGCTTCGGAGTGATCGCTTACCTGTTCCGCGATGATATCACGGGCTCCGGCCAGGGCCTCTTCCGCGGTATTGACCTCCTTTTCAGCATCGATGTAGCGGGCGGCTTCGTCCGCAGGGTCGGCATCCTGATTATTGAGCAGGTATTCGGCCAAGGGGGCTAGCCCGCGCTCCTGCGCGATGGTGGCACGCGTGCGACGCTTGGGCCGGTAAGGCTGATAAATATCCTCCAGTTTGGTTAAGGTTTCAGCGGCCTGGATGGCATCGCGCAGGGCATCGGAAAGCAGTTGGCGTTCTTCGAGCGACTGGAGGATCGTCTTGCGGCGGGCCTCGATTTCAGCGAGTTGGGCAAGACGATCCCGGATGCCGGTAATCTGGACTTCATCAAGGCTGTCGGTGGCCTCCTTCCGGTAGCGGGCAATGAAAGGTACGGTGCCCCCTTCCTCCAGCAGCTTGGCGGTTGCGGCAACCTGTTTAACGGTGAGCTTCAGCTCGTGAGCAATCTTGATAACAAAAGAGTCCAGCATGGATGTATAAAAAAACGGAAAATCATTCAACGGCCTCCAGTCAAGGCAAGGGAAAATCCGGGAAAATGCGGCAACATCTTTTCCTTGCCGCCGGGGCTCACGGTGTGCTTGTTTAAGTTTTCATGAAACGGCAGGCAATTAAGCGGGAGACGGATCTTCAGATCGTGAGCGACTGGGTGGAGCAGGGGGCCAGGGTGCTTGATTTGGGCTGTGGCCGTGGAATCCTGCTGGAGTACCTGCATCAGACACGCGGGATCTACGGTGTGGGGGTGGACAATGATCCGCAAAAGATTCTGGGCTGCGTCAAACGGGGGGTGAATGCCTACCAGGGCGATATCAAACAGATTCTGAGTGAGTTTCCCGACCAGTATTTTGACTGGGTGGTGTGTTCCCGGACATTGCAGGAACTGAATAAGCCCAAGGAAGTTCTTTTCGAAGCCATGCGGGTAGGCAAACGCTTGGCGGTGGGTTTTGTAAATTTCGGGTTCTGGCTGAACCGGTGGCATCTGTTTTCCCGTGGTCAACGTGTGCGCAACGAGGTTTATCCGGAGGTGTGGCATGAAAGCCGGTCGATGAATCCGGTCAGCATTGCGGACTTCGAGTCTTTTTGCCGGGATGAGGGTGTTTCCATTCACCGGAGAATGTACCTGGGCAGTGATTGGAAAACCCCGTGCCGTTTCCTCCCCGGCTTGTTTGCCGGCTACGCCTTGTTCGAAGTTTCTTTCAAGCGGCCCCCTTCCTCATGAGCCGGTCTAAAGAAGAATCTATTGTTTTTCACAACCGTTATTCCGGTCAGGATGAAGTCGAGCAGGTTTACGGTGAGGCTTATCTTAGATGGATCTATGGAAATCCTCTGGGGCGATTGACCTTGGAGGGGGTGGTGAAACGGTCCTGGTTTTCCCGCTGGTTTGGTTGGCGGATGGACCGAGCCTCCAGTAGAAAAAAAATCAAGCCTTTCATCCGCAACTATCAATTGGATGAAGACGCATTCCTGAAGCCCGCCGATGCGTTTGAGAGCTTCAACGATTTTTTTAGTCGCCAGCTCAAAGCGAATGCCCGTCCGGTGGATCCGGATCCGGCGTCAGTCGTGTTTCCGGCGGATGGCCGTCATCTTGCCTCGCAGGATGTCGGCAAGGCTGACGGTTTTTTTGTCAAAGGGCAGACCTTTGATCTTAAGGCCCTGTTGGGGGACGCTGGACTGGCTGAAAAGTATGCCCGGGGTACGTTGATTCTCTCCCGCCTGTGTCCGGTGGATTACCACCGCTTTCATTTCCCCTGTGCAGGGGTGCCGGATTCGCCGCGTCAGGCACCACGCTTATTGTCAGGCCCCCTTTATTCCGTCAGTCCGATTGCCTTGCGTGATCGCCTGTCGATTCTTTGGGAGAATAAGCGTTATCTGACCGTTTTGCATTCGGATGATTTCGGCGATGTCCTGATTTTGGAAATCGGGGCCACCTGTGTCGGCAGTGTGGTGCATACTCATGTTCCGGGACAGTACGCGCCCAAAGGCGGAGAGAAGGGGTATTTCCGTTTTGGAGGCTCTTCAGTCATCACCCTCTTTGAGCCAGGGCAGATTCAACTGGCAGAAGATCTTTTGGAGAACAGTGCCCAAGGAAAAGAATTGTACGCCCACATAGGGGATGTGATGGGACAGGCGCGGCAGGCTTCAGTCAACATTACCGAATGATTGTTTGTGTAGGCGAAGCGCGTTGGCAATTACAGAAACACTGCTAAGAGACATCGCCAGTCCAGCAATCATCGGGCTGAGCAGGATGCCGACAAAAGGGTAGAGCATTCCGGCGGCGACGGGAATTCCAACTGAGTTGTAGAAGAAGGCAAAAAACAGGTTTTGCCGGATATTGCGGTGAATACCCCGGCTCAGCAGCAAGGCAGAGGAGACGCCGTTAAGATCGCCTTTGATAAGAGTTAACCCAGCACTTTGAATGGCGATATCGGTACCGTGCCCCATCGCGATACCCAGATCGGCTGCGGCCAGAGCAGGGGCGTCATTGATCCCATCGCCTGCCATGGCAACGACTTTCCCCGAGGCTTTGAGTCTGGCTACTAATTCGTATTTGTCATGGGGTCTGAGACCGGCCTCAATTCGGGTAATACCAAGTTCTGTACCGACAGCCTCTGCGGTAGCAGGATTATCACCGGTCGCCATGATGATTTCTATCCCAAGTGCCCGGAGCTTTTCGAGTGCGACGGCGGTGGTCGGCTTGATGGGGTCGGAGAGAGCGAGCAGGCCAAGCAATGTGTTTCCACTGGCCACGCCTATGACGGTGCGAGCTTTCTTCTGCAAAGTTTCTATGTTTGCATCGGCTGCCGCATCCCACACAACACCTGCTTCACGCAGAAAGTGCGGGTGTCCGATGACAGTCGCTTCCCCTTCGATTACCCCGCGGATGCCTCCTCCGGTAACGGATTCAAAATCACTGACCACTGGCAAAATCAGCTCACGACTGCGGGCTTCTTTTACGATGGCCTGGGCCAGAGGGTGTTCACTCAGGTTTTCCAGCGCTGCGGAGAACATCAGCAAACGGGTTTCATCGACACCCTGTTCCGGAATCATTTCAGTGATGCTGGGTCTGCCCAAAGTGAGGGTGCCGGTTTTGTCGGTGACGAGGCAATCCACCTTCTGTGCTTTCCCAATGGCTTCGGCATTGCGGATCAGTATACCCTGTCTGGCTCCCCGGCCAACTCCCACCATGATCGACATGGGAGTGGCGAGTCCAAGGGCGCAGGGGCATGCGATGATCAGTACAGCGACGGCATTGGCCAAGGCATAAGCGATGCGGGGTTCGGGTCCCCAGAGCAGCCAGATGACAACCGTGAGGATGGCAACAAGAATGACGACCGGAACAAAGACCATGGCGACGCGATCCACCAGATTCTGAATGGGAGCCCGGCTCCGTTGAGCTTCGGCAACGGTCTGAACAATTTGCGCGAGCAGGGTGTCTTGTCCCACCTTCCCGGCCCGCATAAGGAAACTGCCTTTCTGGTTCAGTGTGGCCCCCATGACCGCACTGCCGTTTTCCTTTTCGACGGGAAGGGCTTCGCCGGTGATCATGGATTCATCCACTGTACTCCGGCCTTCAATCAGGACTCCATCCACAGGGATTTTTTCACCGGGGCGGACCCTAAGGAAATCGCCAACCTGGATGTCTTCCACGGGAACATCCTCTTCAGATTCTCCACGCACACGCCGTGCGGTTTTGGCTCCAAGGTCCAGTAGGCTCCGTATCGCCTGCCCAGTACGTTGCTTGGCCTTGGCTTCCAGCCATTGACCGAGCAGGACGAGTGTCGTGATCACGGCGGCGGCTTCAAAATAAACTTTGATCACTCCCTCGTGCAACATGGACGGTGGAAACCAATGAGGGAACACCATGCCGATCAGACTATAGGTGTAGGCGGCACCGACCCCCATCGCGACCAGCGTAAACATATTCGGGCTGAGATGACGGACAGAGCGCCAGGCCCGGACAAAAAACAGGTTGCCTGCCCAAAAGACCACCGGGGTGGTAAGCAGCCACTCAATCCAGTTTCCAACCTTGGGAGGCGGCAACAGGTTCGAACCGACTCCCGGGATCATCCCTCCCATTGCGAGGAAAAAGACCGGTAGCGTGAGGGCCAGGCTGATGTAGAAGCGGCGCCCCAGACTGCGGATTTCCGCGTCGTCTTCATCAGCCTCATCGTCACCAAGGTAAACCGGGTTGCGCTCGAGGGCCATCCCGCACTTCCAGCAGTCACCCGGCTTGTCGGATTCCACGCCGGGACACATGGGGCAATAATACTTTGCCCCGGATGGTGCCTCCACCTGATCGTGCCCATGCGAACAGCAGCAGCAAGACTTGGACTCAGCCATGACGTATTTTCTCTTTTTTGGCTTCGCGCTCTTCGCTGAGACGTTCGCGCTCAAGGCGCAACTGCTCTTCGATAGCAGGCCGTTCCTGAGGAGCCGTCTTGGCCAATTGGCTTTTTAGGAAAAGTTCTTTTTCCGCAAGTTTGGCTTTATAAACCCGGTCTATTTCAGCCAAGGCCGCTTTCTGTTCCTCCGTCAACGGTTGGTTCGTTTGCGGGGATTCCTTGTCCAGCCGTTCCATCGCGAGTTCATAGGCACTTTTCATGTGATGACTATGTAACGGATTGCGTTCCGATTACAAGTACCACGATGAGAAACAGGGGAGGAACAGCCAGATGCCAGGCCGATGGTGTCCGTCGGCAGCCGACCCAGGCCATCAGGATTAATAGCCCCATCTCGCAGAAATAAGGCATAAGGGGGTGCCGGAAATCGAGCTGCTGCCAGGCGAAAGGGAGCTGTAGTGCGAGGTCAATGAGTTTTTCCATCAGGGCAAGAATCATCCAGCACGCATGATTAAAGAGGGAAGATAGCCATGGTAGGCTGACCAGGCTGAACAGCAGGGAAAGGGATCCGGAGCTAATCACCAGCAGTGTTATAGGTGCGAACACTGTATTAAGCAGAATTCCTATCAGACTCGCCAACTGGAAATAAGCAAGGGTCCAGGGTAGACTGGCCAGAGTGGCGGAAACCGAAATCGCTAGACCGCCAGCTGTCCAGTAGAGGGCTCTGGTGAGAACCCTTTGTTGCATGGTCCAATCCCCTTCGGGTAGATGGCGGAAGGGTTGCCAGCGGTCCTGCCAATAGCGTCCGAGTGGTAGCCCGTAAAAGAGGATGGCAAAAACGACGGAGTAGGATAGCTGAAAGCCTGCATATTTGACCTGTGAGGGGGATATGAGCAGGACAAGGATCAACGAACATGCGAGTGTTCCATGGGCATGCGCCTGGCGTCGGCCCGTATAGCCGAGCCAGAAGAGTGAGACCATCACCCAGGCCCGGACAGCGGAGGGGCTGGCCCCGGTGATCGCAACATAAAGCCCGAGAACCGGTAATGCGAATAAGGGGACCCAACGGCGTGGAACCCGGCAGAGACTGAACAGGGTTCCCAGTACCAGTGCCAGTATCCCGACATGAAGACCGCTGATGGCAAAGAGATGCATGGTGCCGCTGCGGGCGAACAATACCCGCTGCTCCGGAGCAAGTGAAGCGCGGTTGCCTAGCATCATCGCTGCAGCGATACCGGCGTAAGCCCTTTTGCTCTCGTTATCGGCACCGTGGTAAAGGGCACGTTCAAAGAAACGACAGGTTCTCTGCAACCAGTTATGAGGGAAGGGGGCTGCTTGCGTGATTTCCAGAACCTGGCCTCGGCTCAGCTGGAAGCGATAGCCCTCACGGAGAAGGTAATCGCGGTACGGGCTTTCCTCCATAGAAGCTACGGTGCGAAGTTCCCCCCGTAGTAACACCATGCTCTTACGGTCAGGGATGTTATCTGTTTCCCCAAGCCAGACAAAAAGAGGCAAGGATTCTCCTTCGAGGTACGCAAGGTGTGCTGGTGGCTCGACGGCTCTCGCCGTGGTGGTGAAGGCGTTGCCGGACGGAAGCAGCCGGGGACGCCGTTCGATGCGCACTTGTATCACCACCTCACGGGCAGCTATGTCCGGGCCGGGTGCGCTGGCAGGTCCGCTCCTCCATTGCGCATAGGCCCAGGCCAGAAGAAAGGCTGCAACTGGAAAACACAGTTTCCAAGTCAAGGAGGTCAAGCTGCTTTGCCCGATGCTCGCCACGAGTGCAAGCAGGCTCCCTAGTAAGCCACTGATCAGGAGTAGGGGGATTAGGCTGTCACCGGGACCGGAAATGCCTTCGGCCACCACGACTCCACCGAGTACAGGCAGGGCCAGCCATAGTAGGGGGATATGGCCCACGGGCTTGCCGGTATGACTGGAATCCATTGCCAAGCCTGCACAGGCTAAGTCCGGACAGGAAAATTAAAAGCATTAAATGATCCTCGGTATCACTATAGGGGAATCCAATGGGTCGCGGGGCGTTTCCTTTAGTCACGGAGGCGGCGTGACCCCACGCCGCATGTTGGGCTTGGTAACGGGGGTGGAGTCATCCCCGCTCCTTGCGGAATACGGTGAAGTTTCCTTGCGGTATGCGGGTAAAAAAAGGACCGCCCACAATCGTGGACGGTCCTTTGAAAAGACGCTTGCTAAGCTTCACGCTACTTGATGAAGAGCATTTCCTGATAGGTGGGCAGGGGCCACTGATCGTCAGGAATGATACCTTCGAGAGCATCGACGGTCTGGCGGACTTCGCTCATCATCGGGAGAACCTTGAAGGCCCAGTCGGTTATCTCAGAGGCTGATTCGTGCAGGCTTTGCAACTCAGTGACCTGACCCTCAAGCTTGTTCACCAAAGCGGCGACCCGCTCCAGTGTGGCTGAGCCGATCGTTACGCCAGCGGCCTTGAGCTTGGTGGCGCTGTCCGCGAGGGAGGCCGCATAGGAGACGGCAACCGGATAAACCTTGGTCTGAGCGATTTCAGCCACCAGATTGGCTTCCACATTGATTTGGGCTATGTACTGATGGATGGCGATCTCGTGACGGCTTTCCAACTCGGCCTTGGAGAGGATATTGTATTTCTCGAAGACCTCGATGACCTTGTCATCCACCAAAGCGGGCAGGGCATCCGCGGTGGTCTTCAGGTTGGGCAGGCCACGGCGGGCCGCCTCCTGATGCCATTCTTCCGAGTAGCCGTTTCCGTTGAAAATAACCTTGCCGTGTTCATCCACAATTTCCTTCAGCACAGTCTGGATCGCAGCATTCAGGTCTTCGGCTCCTTCCAGTCTCCCGGCAATATAGTCGAGGGAATCAGCCATGATGGTGTTCATCGCGACCAAGGGTACACTGATGGACATATTTGAGCCCACCGCGCGGAATTCGAAGCGGTTACCGGTAAAGGCGAAGGGTGAAGTCCGGTTCCGGTCACCAGCGTCCTTGGGCATTTCGGGCAGGGTGTCCACTCCAACGTGGAGGGTGCCTTTCATGCGGGAACGGGTGGCGCCGCCAGCCTTGATCTGGTCCATGACGTCAGCCAGTTGGTCACCGAGGTAAATGGAGATGATCGCGGGCGGGGCTTCATTGGCTCCGAGCCGGTGGTCGTTGCCAGCGGTGGCGATGGTGGCCCGCAGGAGGTGGGCGTACTTGCTGACCGCACGGATAACCGCCCCGGCGAAAACAAGGAACTGTGCGTTTTCGTGGGGGGTGTCACCCGGATCCAGCAGGTTCCCCTGAGTGGAATTGCCGAGGGACCAGTTAACATGCTTACCGGAACCGTTGACACCGGCGAAAGGCTTTTCGTGGAGGATGCAGGCCATTCCATGACGATCCGCGACTTTTTTCAGGATCGCCATAACCAGTTGCTGGTGGTCCGCTGCGATATTGGCGGACTCGAACATGGGTGCGATTTCGAACTGGCCGGGGGCAACCTCATTGTGGCGGGTCTTGGCCGGGATGCCGAGTTTGAACAGTTCACGGTCCACCTCATACATGAAGCTCATAACGCGTTCAGGGATCAGGCCGAAGTAATGGTCTTCGAACTCCTGACCCTTGGGTGGAGGAGCACCGAAAAGGGTGCGTCCGGCGGCCAGAAGGTCAGGGCGGGAGTAGTAAAAAGCCTTGTCCACCAGGAAGTACTCCTGTTCCGGCCCGGCTGTGGCGGAAACACGGGCGATCTTCTCATGGCCAAAAAGGCGCAGGATACGTTGGGCCTGCTTGTCCAATGCCTGCATGGACTTCAGGAGCGGTGTTTTCGTGTCGAGCGCCTCACCCGTCCAGGAGACGAAGGAAGTCGGAATGCAAAGGGTAGTGCCATTGACATTTTCGTTGATGTAGGCCGGGCTGGTCACATCCCAGACGGTATAACCGCGCGCCATGTGGGTGGCACGGATGCCTCCGTTGGGAAAGGAAGAGGCGTCCGGTTCCCCTTGGATGAGAGTCTTGCCCTGAAATTTACTGATGGCGGACCGGCCATCGATGCCGGGATCATAAAAGGAGTCATGTTTTTCGGCAGTGACCCCGGTCAGAGGATAGAAAACGTGGGCAAAATGGGTTGCACCCTTGCTGACGGCCCAGTCTTTCATCGCTTCCGCCACCTCATCCGCCACCGAAGGAGGCAGTTTCTTGCCATCGCGGATGGTTTCCACGATGGCCGCGTAGGTTTCGGGCTTCAGCTTTTCCTGCATCAGCGCGAGGCTGAAAGTGTTACAGCCGAAAACAGTCTCCGGGGACTCATCAGCGAAATTAATGGTGGTCGCGGTTGGTGTCCGTGCGGCGATGGCGGCAATGGCACCAGGGCGGTTGGTTGATGAACTCATAGTGATCATTGGTCAGTTTGTTTGTGCTTGTCGAAAAAGGTATCGCGAAAGTGAATGGTTTACCTGAAATTTATTTAGCAATGCCCATGCCAATATTCCCTTCTATAGTTTTTTTCAACAGGAGGGCAGCGATTTGAAGGAAGAATCAAGGCCCGCAGGAAACAGTGAGAAGGTCTGTTCATTTTTGACCTGATCAAAAATGACCACCCAAGGGTTCTGTCCATTAAGTAGGCTGAAACTTCAGTGAGGCCCGTTTCGGTCAGACGGTTGGACCGGTATAGTTGGGACTACTTTCGACTATTTTTCCCGAGAAGAAGTTTTGCCTTTTAAATCTGCTTTGACCAGAATCCTGCCTCCAATGAAGGTTCCTTTACGTTTCTTTATCTTTTATCTGCTGGCCGGAATCCTCTTCGGGCCGCTTGCCTCGGGCCAGACTCCGGTGCAACTGGCCAATATCATGCAGGAATTCCAGCTCATGCAGCAGCAATTGGGGCGCTTGCGTCTGGAAGTGGAACAGCTTCAGCGCCAGACCAACGAACTCAATAAGGCCATGGAAACCCAGCAGCGGGAGCAACGCGCCCTGTCGGCCTCGCTGAATGCGCTGCAATCCTCTTTGCAAAGTCAGCTCCAGAGCAGTGAAGATAAAGCCAAGAGGGAGGTTATTGCCGAAGTTTCACGACAAATCCAGACTTTGGCGGACCAGACCCAGCGCAGTATTGATGCGGTTGCCAGGGTTCAGAGTAGCAGTCCGACACCTCCCGCCGTTGCCGCCACTTTTTCCGATGATTATCCCAGAACCGGGGTTGCCTATGTCGTGCAGCCAGGGGACAGTCTGTCCAAGATCGCCCGCGATCACAGGTCGTCAGTCCGGGATATCCAAAATGCCAACCGAATCGCCGATCCGCGGAGAGACCTCCAGGTCGGCATGACCATTTTTGTTCCCCAGAGAAATAACTGAAAAGCATGGCTACCACAAAGAAACGTCTTGGAAGAGGTTTAGGAAATCTAATTGCAGGAGGCCGTCAGGCCGCACCCCAGAAGGCTGCGGTAACATCGCCGCCTCCGGTTCGTAAAACGGCCACAAAACCCGCAGCCAAAAAGGGTTTGGCCCAGCGCCGGACGGTTAAGGCAAGGGCTTCAGCGGTAAAAAAGAAAGTGGAAGCCATGCCTGATCCAAACCCGATGCCTCAGGCAGAACCTGTGCCGGGTGTTCTTCCTTTTCAGGAAATCCCGGTTCAGTCGATTGAAGCCAACCCATACCAGCCGCGCAGGGAAATCGCACAGGATAAGGTCAAGGAACTGGCCGACAGTATTCGCTCCGAAGGACTCTTGCAGCCGATTGTGGTGCGTAAAGTGGGAGAGCGCTTCCAACTGATTGCCGGGGAACGCCGCTGGAGGGCACATCAGAGCCTCGGGCTGAAAAGCATTGCCGCCCGGATTCTCGATGCCAGCGATACGTCTTCCGCCGTCATTTCCCTGATCGAAAACTTGCAGCGGGAGGGACTCAATCCGATTGAGGAGGCTCTGGGCTATGCGAGTTTGATGGGGGATTTTGACCTTACGCAGGAAGGTGTTTCCGAGCGTTTGGGCAAGGCACGGGCCAGTATCGCCAATGCACTGCGTTTGCTGCAACTGGATCGCGAAATTCAAGGTTACATCGCCAAGGGTATGCTGAGTGTCGGGCATGCGAAGGTGATTCTCGGTCTGGAAGATCCCTCGCAGCGCCTGCTATTGGCACGGCGTATTCTGGAGTCGGGGATGAGTGTCCGCGAAGCCGAACGTCAGGTTAAGCGTTTTAAATCGGATTCACCGGGCAAAACCGGACAGAGCCGCAACATCCCGGAAATGGAATCAACGATCATCCGTGATTTGGAAAAGCAACTGTCCAGCCGCCTGAACACCAAAGTCCTGCTCAAGCATACCCCGAAGAAGGGTAAGATCGTGATTGAGTACCATGGAAATGAAGACCTCCAGCGCATTCTGGAGAAGACAGGGTTGGACACCTGATTACTAACCCGCTTATATAACCTTCGCCAACAAGCCGGTGAGATATGCGGGTTAGACCGATGCTGCAATAAAGCCTTGGCTGTCCGACTGGAACTGAGTCCCACTCACCCTGAATAGACCGTCATAGACGTAAAAAGGCATCAGGCATGTATCCCCAACATGGGTGTTGAACAAACCCGGTTGGTGCTGACCATACACCAGGTGGGCGGTGGGTCTCCATATCGATAACTGCCCCGGAATCAGTGGTCGCAGGTGCAGGCGTATTCGACGAGGTCGCATCCGCCGCAAGTATAATCGTGGTAAACGATACGGAAGTTTTCCGGTCGGCTGCCAGAGGTTTGCCAAATCTGAATGACAACCGTATAACCTTCACCCTCCGGGAGGGGTTCGCGGGAAATAAAAACGTTTTCCTGTGAGTCGAATTCAAGAACTTTGCGCCCGGTGGGTGTGCTGGCTGTTACCCGCACGTTTCTTTCACCCGGTGGAATCACTTCCTGTTCCGCATTTAAAAAAGTGATTTCGACCTTGCGCTCATCATTGACGAAAAACTCGGCCCGGGGCTCTGTCTTCAATAACAAGCCCCCCTGAGGGCCGGCCTGTTTTTTCTCGGGTGAGGCCAGCACTGTCCCGCAGGTGAGAATGACAATGAGTGCGATCAGTTGCGGATATCTTTTGCTTATGATGTTGGATTCAAACATGGCTGTATAGTGTTGGTTAATTGTTGGTTGTTATGGTGCAAAATCCCCATTCATTCCTCATGGCTTGGCTTCCTGTTTATGCTTTTGCTCCTGATGACGCTCACTGAGGTAGTAGAGTCCGGGAAGAACGAGCAAGGTGAGTAGGGTTGAAGAAAGGATGCCGCCGATGACCACCGTGGCGATGGGACGCTGCACCTCCGCCCCGAGAGTAGTGGCGAGGGCCATCGGGACAAAGCCGAGTCCTGCCACGAGGGAGGTCATCAGCACCGGGCGCAGCCGCATCATGGCTCCCTCCATCACCGCATCACGTAAAGGCCTGCCCTCCCGCCGCAGGTCGTTGAAGCAGTTTACGAGGACGAGTGCATCCATTACCGCAATTCCGCTTAAGGCGATAAAGCCGACTCCTGCGGAAATACTGAAGGGCATTTCCCGCAACCAGAGTGAAAAGACTCCCCCGGTCACGGCGAAGGGAACAGCGGTAAAGATCACAAGCGAACGCCGCATGCTTTCGGTAGAGGAGAAGATGAGGAAAAAGATCAGACACAGGGCCATTGGAACTACAATGGCGAGGCGGGCCCGGGCTCGTTTCAGATTCTCGAACTGGCCGCCAAATGCTATCGCATAGCCTGGGGGCAAGATTATATCGCTCCGCAGGCGTGACTCCGCCTCGCGGACAAAGCTTTCAGTATCGCGGCCACGCAGATTAATCAGAATGGCAGCACGACGTTCAGCCATTTCCCGCGTTATGGTTCCCACCCGGTCCTCAACCCGGATTTCAGTCAACTGCCCTAGGGGCACGAGACCACCGCTGTCCGTGCGCACCGGAAGATTGCGGATAGTGTCGAAGTCGTGGCGTTGTGTTTCCTTGAGCCGTACCATGACCGGAAAGCGGCGGTTTCCTTCAATAAACAGTCCCACCTCTTTTCCCGCCAAGGCAGTCTGAATGACCCGGTTGATTTCATCAGGATGGATGTTCAATTTTCGTATAGCTTCTCTGTTTGGCAGAATCTCCAGCATCGGCACCCGGCCCATGGCATCAAACTCCACATCACCCCCGCCCGGGATGGTCCGCAGCACATCACGCACGACAAATGCGAGTTCCTCCAGGGTCTCCAGATCCTCCCCGGAAATTTTAACTGCAATATCGGCGCGGGCCCCCGCGATGATCTCGTTGAAACGGAGTTGAATCGGTTGGGAGAACAACACCACCTGGCCCGGGATATTACGCTCAAGAACACTTTGCATCGCATCCACCAGATCTTCTTTTCGCGCCTGCCGTCCATTGATTTGACGCCATGTTTCCTGCGGGTGAAAGAGCACATAGGTGTCAGATACATTGGGGCCCATCGGATCCGTGGCTATTTCGGATGTTCCGATACGTGAGAAGATTTGCCGGATTTCCGGAAACTCCTCCAGCAGGATCTGCTCTGACCGGCACTGGATTTCGAGGGAAGTTTGTATGCCAACGCTGTTGCTCCGGACCATCTGTACGGCGAGTGATCCTTCATCGAGTTGAGGGATGAATTCGGCTCCCAGCCGGAGGAACGTAAAGACAGCAACTACGAAAAGACAACTTGCACCGATGGCTACCGTTAGAGGAAAGCGAAGGGCGCCAACGAGAAAAGGGCGATAAGCACGCCGGAGCAGGCGAACCAGCAAACTCTCGCCTCCAGTCATTTTTCCGGTAATGACCCAGGAGCTCAATGCCGGTGCGAAAGTCAGCCCAAGCAGCAGGGAACTGGCCAGAGCAAACATGACGGTCAATGCCATCGGGTGAAACATCTTTCCCTCAATACCGGTCAGCGCGAGAATGGGGATATAGACGATGGTGATGATGAGGACTCCAAAGAACATAGGCTTGGCCACCTCCCGTGATGCAGCCAGTACCTCTGCCCGGCGCTCCGGATGATCGGGATCCCTGCCGAGGCGTTGGCGGAGGAGGCTGAGTCTGCGTATGCAATTTTCCACGACAATGACCGCACCACTGACGATTAGTCCGAAGTCGATCGCACCGAGGCTCATCAGGTTGCCGGAAACTCCGGCGTAGGTCATGCCGATGAAAGCCGCCAGCATGGAAAGAGGGATCACCGCCGCAACGATCACTGCGGCACGGATATTGCCGAGCATCGCGAACAGCACGATAATGACAAGGATGGCCCCATGGGTAAGATTGCGCCGCACGGTGGAGATAGTGGCATCGATCAGTTCGCCCCGGTCATACAGCGGGGTGATGACCACCCCCTCCGGAAGCCGCTGTTGAATTTCCTCCAAACGCTTGCTGACTGCGCTGGAAACAATGCGACTGTTTTCTCCGGCCATCATGATGGCGGCACCCAGAACCGCTTCTTTACCGTTAAGCGTGGCAGTTCCGGTTCGGATGCCTGAATCTATAGTAATCTCAGCAACATCGCCGATCAGCAGGGGCTCCACCTGTGAGCCGAATTTCAAGGGGAGCCCGGCGACATCCTCAATGTTTGTCATTCTCGCGTTCGAACGGATAACCACTTGCTCGCCACCCATTTCCAGCAGTCCACCTCCGACATTGATGAAGGCTCCTTCCAATCTTTCCGCGAATTCATCGAAGGTGAGCCCTAACTGGCTGAGACGTATGGGGTCGGGTTGAACGAGAAACCTTTTTTCGTAACCACCGGAAGTATTCACCTCGGTGAGTCCCGCCGTTGCCCGCAAAAGCGGCTTTATCGTGTATTCCTGAATTTGCGATAGTTCCAGCAGGCGCTCATATTCACTTTCCGGTACATTTGATGCCTCTCCGGAAAAACTGACCGCATAGTAGAAAATGTCACTCAGACCTGTACTGATTGGTGCAAGCATTGGTTGGAGTTCAGCCGGAAGTTCACTGGCTGCCTCCTGTAGTCTCTCCATTGCAAGCTGCCGCAAATGATAAACATCCGACCCTTCGGCAAAGGTCATCGTTACCTGAGATAATCCCGGGCGTGAAAGAGAGCGCAATTCCACAAGACCCGGCATACCGGACATGCGACTCTCAATCGGAAACGTCACAAGCTGTTCGATTTCCTCGGGCGCCAGTGCGGGCACGGCCGTGTTTATCTGAACCTGTGTGCTGGTGATGTCCGGGACCGCATCGACGTGCAGGTGGTAAGCCGACCACAGTCCGCCAATCATCAATAATACTGTCAACAGGAGAACGAAGCCGCGCTGCCGGATGGAAAATTCAATCAGTTTATTTAACATGTTGCGTTCTCCCTAATGCCCGTCCGTGCAGGCCTCACCGCCGTTGATTGCCTGTAGCTCGATCAGCCAAAGTTGTTTGACGCCATGGGATACCACCCTGTCCCCCTCGAACAATCCGTCCCGGATCTCAATGCAATCGTCACTCCTTCGTCCGGCCAGTACAGGCGAGCGAAAGAAGTAGTGGCCGTTGACCACGTAAACGAAATCGCCACGGGCTGTTGTCAGGAGGGCTGAGGCTGGAATGCATACAGTGGCAGCATTGTCCTCTTGGCCCACCTCCACATCCGCCAACTCAATACCGATAATCTTTTTCCCTTCGGCACTCAGGTGGACACCCCGGCCTTCACTAAACTCCCAGTTCACAGAATGACTCCGGGTGTGCTCCCCGTGGTCATGATGGCTGCCCTTAATCCTTGAACAACCGTTAGACAATAACAGTCCGCCAAGCGCCACGGCGCTGATGAAGATTGTTTTCATACGCATGCTCATGGCTCGGCCCCCTGGTATGGATTTCCGGTCAAAATATTGAGTTCCAGTTGGTTCCGCAGTGTCTCTTGTCGCAGGTCGAGTACCGCATCCAGGGCATCGAGGTAGGCGTTCTGCATCTCCAGATACATACTGATTGGAATAGCTCCCAAGCGGTAGTGGCGTTCAGCCAGTTCTGCCGCCTGGGCAAACTGATCGAGCGTCTCCGGGTTTAAATTCAACAAAGATTCTCTCGCATCCTGATAATAGAGAGCAGCCTCAACAATGCGGCCTTCCAGCTCTCTTCGGGTGGCAAGCAGCAAAGCCTCCGCCTGCCTTAGCCTGGCCCTTGATGCGGTAATGTTTCCTTGATTGCGGTCCCACAAGGGTAGGGGCATGGAAAGGGCTAAACCCACCACCACTTCGCCGTCACCTGCCATGTCGTGGGAAAAATAGGGGCCAACCGACAGGGTTGGATAGCGTTCATTCCTGGCAAGTTCTATCCGAAAGCCCTGTTGTTCCAGCTCAACCAGTCTGGCCCGTGCATCGAAAGCATTTTTCCATGCCCCGCTGACGAGTTCCTGGATCGGTTCCGGTTCCGGAAAACGCAGCGGAGGTTCGGCTATTCGCAAGGGGGTTTCAGCCGGAGCATTCCGCAATTGGTTGATTTCGATAAGGGCACGCTGGTAGCGTCGCCGCGCCGCTTGCCGCCTTTCTTCGAGGGCCAGTACACTGCCTTCCAGAATGCGCTGTTCCAATAGGGGAGAAATACCACCTGCCTCGCGTTGCAAAAAGGTTTCGGTAAGATCACGGGCTCTGTTTGCGACTTCATCGGTCGCCTCAACTGCTGCCCGGGTTGCAAACAATGCGTAGGCAAGGGAACGAACCCTGGCTTCGAGCAATAGGTGGAAGTGAGCCATACCCATCTCAGCCAGCTCGATATTCCGGTCGGCGATTGCTTTGCGCAGGGCCATTCTGCCCGGAAACTCTATCGGTTGAACAACAGAAGCGGCCCAGGCGATTCCTTCGGATGAGGCGGCCCCGGCGCCTCCGCGAACCCGCTTGTGTCCGATTTCCAGAGAGAAATCGGGATTTGACCAGCGGGTAGTCTGCCAGCGTTCCCCTCCGGCTGCTTCGATTTCAGCTTCATAGATCTTTATTTCCGGGTTGGTTCGGAAAACCTCCGCGACCAGATCATCCACTGTCATCAAACCCTCATCGGCCTGAGCCGGAAGCAGGAAGTGGACGGCCGCTATAGCGACCGATAGTTTATGTAATATTATATTGCTTGGTAATTTAAATGCATTCATGAAAAAGCTCCTGATTTCGGTTCGATTCCTGCCCAGCGATGGCAGGGATCATAAGCAGTGCGCCAGCGATAAGGCGCACATAGGACCGATATTCAGGAACTCACAAGAGCAAGACCACAGTCTGACGGACGACCCGTGACTCGTATTGCGGTGGGGGTGCCCGCAGGCACAATGCCTTTTCGGCAAGAAATACGGGGAGGCTCCAAGCGGAAGCCGGATCATGACAAGCCTGTTCTGCCGGTACGGGGAAGTTATCCATGCCGTTCCGCAAAGGGCAAAACACGGAAACCAAAGGGGTGGGACTGTCCTTTAAACAAAGGGTACAGCTTTGCCCGCTATGGCAGCTTCCGGAAGAAATGATCGGCACTTTGTCCTCGCCGTTTGCAGTAAACCTGGCAAGGGATCCGCACAATGGTTTATCCGTTTCAAGGTAGCAGTAATCAAGACCGGTATGTGGACACGCACTCCAAAGCTGACCATGGCTCTGCCAGGCAACCGCCAAGGTAAGAAAAATAGCTATTTTCCGGAATGTAGCCACAGAAGAAGTGAATAGTCCCGGCATTTGTCGTGTCAAGTGCAGTCTCCAA
>CAZCJJ010000010.1:0-1101 GCA_964499045.1 uncultured Opitutales bacterium
TCACCCCGGAGAATGACCCCAGAGAGACGGGTTTGTCTTTTCTAAATGGTGGAGGGGTAACAGCGGGAAATCACGGCCCATTACAATACGGGGGTCGCTTTGAAACCACTGTTGAATGACGGAGGCATAAACAGAACGGAAGTCCGTACTGTATTCCGGATCCTTGCGCTGGTCCGCGTTCAACAGGGGAGCAGTTCCCAGCAGGTTGTTTTTTAATTTGCTGCCGAGGATGAACAGCGGCGCGGCGGTTCCGTGGTCGGTGCCTTGGCTGATGTTCTCATAAGGCCGTCGTCCAAATTCCGAAAAGGTCATTGTCAACACCTGGTCTTGCAGTCCCTTCTCCTTCAAATCCTTCTGGAAGGCGTGGAGGGCGGTGCTGAGGTCGCGGAGAAGATTGGCGTGGCGCCCAAGTTGGTTGGCATGGGTGTCATAGCCTCCCTGAGAGACAAAGTAGATGCGGGTTTCCAAACCCCCTGCGATGAGGGCAGCGACACGCTGAAGGGAACGGGCCAAGGCATTGCCGGGGTAGCTCACCCCGGTTTTGTAGCGGTTGACCATCGACTGCACCCGCTTTTCGGTCACCAGCGCATCCATGTAGGTTTGTTGCAGGTAGCTGGCATTGTCACCGGAAGCAGTGGAAGCCGTGACAAGTTGCTCGAGCAGACCCGTTTCCCTTCCGCCCGCTGTCGCCGCCCTTCCGGTGCTGGGCATTCCGAAAATACCATGGGGTCTGGTGGAAAGAAAAAGGTCCGGTATCTGATCACTGAGATGTACAGCAGCTGGCTCCCGGCTGTCTGGGGCACCCGTACAGGTATTGTCGAGATAGCGACCCAACCAGCCAGTGTGACCAGTCACATCGCTGTCGGTGGCGGTTTCCCAAATCTCCATGGAACGGAAGTGGCTGCGGTTGGGGTTCGGATAGCCTACATTCTGAACAATGCAGAGTTCTCCTTCCTTCCAGAGATTGGCCAGATCTCCACAGGACGAGTGAAGGGCGGCCTGATCGTCCAAACGGTGAAGTTCTTCCGGGTTGAGTCGCAGCGTCGGGCGCAGTTTGTAATAATGATCATCCGCATAGGGGACCAGTGTGTTCAGACCATC
>CAZCJJ010000010.1:1201-30049 GCA_964499045.1 uncultured Opitutales bacterium
CTCTGGCCTTTGACAACGCAAGTTGGTCGTCGGCATTCAATGCCTGTTCATTCAGCACCTGAAACAACTGCGAAGCCATTTGACGTCTTGCTCCGAGGGTGGTGGTGTTGATCCAGAGTTTACCTCCAACCCAGCCCCGGACGTTGGGAGGCTCATAAAAGGACTGTCCCATGATCCGCAACAAGTTCAGTACACGGGAGGGGAAGGGCGCCACGTCGAGATTCAAATCCTGACAAAGGCCAAGGTAATATTGGGTGGGGCTTTTGATGAGGTTGCCGCGGAAGGGGGTGGCATAGAAATAGCGACTGGAAAAGACCGTCCTGATCAGGAAACCAAGGTCGTAGTCGTTTTCCTGCCAACGGTCTCCCAATACCTCCAGCACTGCAGCGGGCAGTTTCTCATCACTGAGGTAGTAGCGGAGCATTTCCGAGGGAAGGAAGGTGGCGGCTTCCTGGCGGGCGAAGATCAGGTCGATGACATCATCCCCGTCCCATTGGCCGGTTTGTCCGAATAGGGTTTTTTCCCCGTCATCGTGGTTCCGCTTATCCAGGCGAAAACCATCTCCGGCAATACGGTAGCCGGTGAAGGCCCGGGCCGCCTCCCTGATATCCTGTTCGGTGTAGTGCCCTTCCCCGAGGGTAAACAGCTCAAACAGTTCCCGGGCAAAGTTCTCATTGGGTGAGCCCCGTGAACTCCGGTGCAAGTCCAGATAGCGGATCATGGCCGGAGAACGGCTGACTTTTTTGGTCAGTTCGGGGAACGATCCCAGCGCATGTTCCCGAATCAGTTGCTGATGTTGAAAAAGAAAGTTTGTGTCATATACCCCGGGGCGGCTGACGACAAAGATGTTTTGCAAAAACTGGACCCATTTTTCCATCGGACTCCGGACCGGATTCCGGGCCGATTGCAGCCACTCAATGCCATACTGAAGGTAAGCCTGTTGATGCAGTTGCCGAATCTGCCGGTTTATCTCCTGTCGTTCCTCCGGATCCTCTGTTTGCCTGAGCTTCTCCCGGAGTTTGGGGACCGCATTGTTCAAGTTTATGAGACGCTCCGGCATCTCCATGGTCAGGGTTTTGCCAAAATACAGGTCGAGAGTTCCCCGGAGGCCACGTTGCAGGGAGTCCTGAACCGCCTGTGGTGTGGCTGAATATCCGATACGCCGGAGCAGGTGCCTGGCAAAGACATCGTTCCATTGTCTTTTCGGCAGCGGGTCCCAAGCTCTCATCGGATTGATTGTCCGGATCGCCACATTCATGGTAATGGTAATAACACCATTTTTGGCAGAGGGTTGCAAAACTATTAACCCGCTTATCTCACCGACTTGTTTTTATTCAACACTTAACAGATGACGTAGTAAATTCTAATAACCCATTACTCGATCCGTCGCATCTGGATGCTGTCGATGATTTTCTCTCCGGCCAGAACGTTGGTGATGACCACCATCCAGTCGCCGGGTTCGGCCCAGCGGTGTGAACTTTTTTTTAGGCGTTCGAATGCACTCATGATGGTGGCTTCGGGGTCATCGGAAAACTCCATCAGGAAAGGTTCCACTCCCCAGAGCAGCAGGCATTGCCGGAAAAGGGCGGGTTTGTCAGTGAAGACATAGATGGGAACCTTGACTGCCCTGAGTGAGGAAAGCACCTGAGCCAGAAATCCGCTGCGGGAAAAAACGAGGATTCCGCAATTGTCGAGGTTTTGCGCCAGTTGAATGGCGGAGCGCAGCATCATGGACTTCGGGGTTTTCAGGGGGATGTCTTTGATCGTACCTTTTACTGTTGTTTGCTCGATCTGCCGGATAATGCGATTCATTACCCGGACACATTCCACCGGGTAAAGGCCGGTGGTGGTTTCCCCGGAAAGCATAATGCAGTCAGCCTGTTCAAAGACGGCGTTGGCGATATCCGTCACCTCAGCCCGGGTGGGGAGGGGGGACTGAATCATGGACTCCAGCATGTGGGTGGCTATGATCACAGGCTTTTTATGTTGGATGCAGGTCTGCACTGCACGCCGCTGAATAACCGGAAGCTGTTCAAAAGGGCATTCAATGCCGAGGTCTCCCCGGGCAACCATCAGGCCGTCGGAGGCAACGATGATCTCATCCAGGTTGCTGATTGCCGACTGGTCTTCGATTTTGGCAATAATGTGGGCTCCCGATTGGCGCTCCTGAAGATGGCGTCGCAGTATATCAAGGTCGTCGGCTTCGCGAACAAAGGACAAGGCGAAAAATTCAATCCCCCCCTCAATGCCAATCGCGATGTCGTCCTTATCCTTTTGCGTCAGGGCGGGAAGGCTGACCTTGATGCCGGGAAGGTTGATGTGGCGTCGATTGCCCATCGGACCGGGAATGATGACTCGGCAGCGGACCCGTTTTTTGTCCACCTCAAGAATTTCCATCCGGACCAGTCCGCTGTCGACCAACAGGGTTGCCCCCACCGTTACATCCCGGTAGAGGTGGGGATAGTTGATGGAAACCCCGCGGATACCTTCCTCACGGTCGCTGAAATCATCTGTTTGCTGATAAAAGTCGAAGATCTCGTTTTTTTTGAGTTCGATGGGGCCCGGAAGATCGCCTGTACGGATTTCGGGCCCCTTGATGTCCATCATGATCGCTATTTGGCGACCGGCCTGGTCGCATACCCGTCGCAGCTTACGGATAATTTCGCGGGTCCAGTCATGGCTGGCATGGGCCATGTTGATGCGGCAGATATCAACACCGGAAAGGATCATTTCGGTGAGTGTCTCCTCTTTTTCGGTGGCCGGGCCTATCGTAAATATAATTTTGGTGTGTCGGTAGGGATGCTTAATCATGCAAATTAAAAGAAAGCTATCTGCTGTGGGCTGCTTCCCGTATTGGGAAAAAGGTGGTGGAAGCCGTCCTGCTTAATGAAGGCCGATCAGGTCGAAAGCCATTCCGCCATCATCGGGGTCCACAACTGAAAGATTGTAGCCCCGTCCGGGTTGAAGCAGCGGAGCAAAGGTTTTCCGAATGAGGGGGATACTGTTGCAATCCCTGCTGAGGTGGGCGAGGCAGACTTCCTTCCAGCGTGGCCGATGTTCTTCGGAAAGCCATTCGAACACACTCTGGTTGGACAGGTGGCCATGCCGGCCCCGGATACGCTGCTTGACCGACCAGGGCCGCCTGGTGTCGTTTTCCAGCAGTTCGAGGTCATGGTTGGATTCCACCACCAGCAAGTCCACTTCGCGGATACGTTCGCGAACAAGTTGGGGGAGGTAGCCGAGATCCGTTACCCAGGCCAGGCTGCGGTGGGGCGAAAAGAGAGAACCATCCCCGGCTTCAATGACAAAGCCGACCGGGTCATAGGCATCATGAGGCACACTGAAGGCTGTGACTGCGATATCGGCCAAATGAAAGGTGCGTCCATTCTCAAAGAGGCACCAGTTGGCCTTCCGGGTCAGTTTTCCCTGAATGGCTTCGGCCGTATCCCGGTTGGCATAGAAGGCGATGGATTCATGGCGGGAAAGCCCCCGCAGGCCCATGGCATGGTCCCCGTGTTCGTGTGTGACCAGAACCGCATCGAGCGATTCAACCGATTCCCCCACCTGCGCCAGCATCTGCTGGATACGCCGGCCTGAAAAGCCGGCATCTATGAGGACCTTGCATCGATCCGTGACCAGCAAGGCACAGTTGCCGGAACTGCTGCTGCCGAGGATGCGAAAATGAAAAGCCATGGAACGAAGTCGTACTCTTTTTCACCCGATCCAGGCAAGCATTCGATTTACCGGAGATGGATTTCTTTCGTATAAAAATGGTGCTCAGGGCGGGACTCGAACCCGCACACCTTTCGGCACACGCCCCTCAAGCGTGCGTGTCTACCAATTCCACCACCTGAGCGTTTTCGGAATATCCGGTAAAGGGCAGGGAGCTAAAGCCGTCCCCAAATATGAAGCAACTCAAAAAAGAAAAAAGATTGGAAAATTGGGGATCCTGGATGTCCAGCAATTCTGTTTATAAAAAAAGCCGACCCCCGGGGGATCGGCTTTTCGAATAAATAAGCGGGCGAGTCAGCCTCAGGAGGCGTCGCCTCTGGAATGTCGCGGATTGCCTTTGCCCTTGTTCTGGGGGCGGCGTCTCCGGCGCGGGGGACGGCCGTCTCCCGATTTGCGGGGGCGGAAATCCTTACGGGCTCCCTCTTCACCTCTCGGGTGACCGGAAGTCTGCGCCGGTGTACGCTCTTCTGTTTGCGGCTGGCCGCCGAAGAGGGCGCTGATTTTACCAACAATTTTGCCGAGCAGTCCCTTGGGCTTTGCTCTGGTGGAAGAGCTCCGGGGGGCGTTAGGCTTATTGGAAAGGTCCTGATAGGTTTTTTCCCTGGAGTTAGGACGACGCTCATTTCGTTTGCCCTGTTCTCCTCCGTTGCTGTCCCGGTCCCGGTTGCGGTTCCTGCTCCGTTTGCGCTTGCGCGGAGGACGATCTTCGCCGCTTTGCCGTCCCTCGCTGTCACCTCTGGATTCCCGCGGTTCAGCTGGAATGTTTTCGGTGGCTTGCGTGTCCTGTTTTTCCGCCTCGGCTTTGGGTGTTGGAGCATCTTCCCGGCGCTCCCTTCGCTCGGTTTTCGGTTGGCCGTGAGCCATCCTGCCACTGAGTGATTCCTTGACCTCAGCCGGAGAGCTGATTTCGCCGAAACTGGGTTCCGTTTTTTTCGCGGCTGCTGAAACGACCCGATTACGGCCTCTGACTCCCCGTCTCTTCCGGAGGTTATCCTCCTCCTGACGGGCTAACTGGGCAGCTGACCTTTGCAGGAAAGCGGGACCCGGGTCCGGGAGATCCTTGTCATTGAAAGGAGTGGGCTTCGGACGTTCGTTTGCGGATTCAGCTTCTTCCACGGTGGCCGTGTCCCGGGCTTCGGCCACAGGAGCGGCTTCAGCGGCGGGGGCAGGTTCGGGTTTTTCCTGAATTTCCGGTACTTCGTTTTCCTTGCTCTTGTCTTTGGCGAGTTCTCCCCAAGAGATTCCGGGCCGGCTCAGGGCCGGGTTGTTTTGATCGGAATCAGTGGCTGAGGTGGTTGCTGTTTCGAGGTCGGTTTGCTTGTTGTCACCGGGTTTATAGACTTCGTCTTCGACGGTTACCCGGCCTTGTTTTGTGTGTTCAAACGATGGCATAATCGATTTGTTTGCTTGTTATATAATCAGGCCCATTGCTCATCCCGTGCCGTCTGACACCGGGGGCAGGCCCGCAGGATCGGGGGGAACGCTGGTCGCGCTATCCTCTTATTACAGTTATGGTTAGGTCGTCCCGATCACGGGAGAGCCATACTGCAATTATTATTGAACACAAGAAAAAAGTCAAACGGATAGTGGACATTTGTTTAGTAGAGATGCGCAACTGCGTCCACCTGTACTGAACTTGTGGAGAGCTAAGAAGTGTGCTTTGGCGCTTTCAGAGCAAAGGACTGATCAGGCGGACGGTATTTTCTATAAAGCGCTGGCGCCATGGACGTTTGGACCAGATTTCCGCATTCAGTTGTTTGGAGTTTTTTATGTAGCGGAACTGAAGGTTGCGCAGACGTTCGACGAACTCAGGGTCGTAAACAAAAAGGGAGCATTCATAATTCAGCCAAAAGCTGCGCTGGTCGAGATTGACGGAGCCGATCAGGCCCAGCTCACCATCCACGGAAATGCTTTTGGTATGAAGCAAGCCGCCGATGAATTTCTCGATACGTACCCCGGCGGCGAGCATTTCGTCATAATAAGAACGGCTGGCGTAGCGGACGAGTTTGGAATCGACCTTTTCGGGGATGACGAGGGTGACATTTACCCCGCGCAGGGCGGCGGAGACCAAGGCGGTGGCGATGGCTTCGTCGGGGACGAAGTAGGGGGTGGTGATGATCAGTTCCCTTTGAGCGGAGTAAATGGTGGTCAGCAAGGTCTGATAAATGCCGTGGTAGAAATAGCCCGGGCCGGAAGGGACGACTTGAGCGGGGCTGAGCCCGGATTCGGGGAGGGGCCACAGTTCATAGGAGTCCTTGAGTTCAGCCAATGTATGGCCGGTTTCCAAGGTCCAGTCAGCGAGGAAAACGGTATCCAAAGCATCGACCACCGGGCCTTTGATCCTTACCATGGTGTCGATCCATTCACCGACACCGGCTTTGGTTTTAAAGAAACGGGCATCGACGAGATTGAGGCTGCCAGTGTAGCCGAGTTTACGGTCGATAACGACAATTTTGCGGTGCAGCCGGATATCCTGACGCCGGAAAAGCATGCGGAAGATACTGGCGGGCAGGGCTTCCACCATGACAACCCCGGCCTGTCGGGCTTCCCGGCATTGCCGGCTGCGGAGGAAATTTTTGCTGCCGACAGAGTCCAAAAGCACCCGGCAACTCACACCGCGTTTAGCTGCGGCCACCAGTGCGTTCAATACATCATCCCCCTTGCCCCCCAAAGCCCAGATGTAGAATTCCATGTGGATGGAAAGTTGAGCTTCGTTAATATCCTCAACGAGTTGATCGAGAATTTTGAGGCAATCGTCGAGCAGGATGATGTCATTGCCAGGCAAGGTGGGGATCCCGACGGTGACGGTGGCATGGCGTTCCACTGCTTTGGCACTGGCCGGCAGTTCTCTGTGGTTCACTTCCCGGCTCTGGGCCATGCTTTCGAGCCACCGGGTGAAATGGGGTACAATCTGTTCGGCGCGCCGGGCCCGCTTGTAACCCAGTTTCAGTTCGCCGAGCAAGAGGTAAAAAAAAGCCCCGATATACGGGACAGAGAGCACCAGCACCAACCAGGCGAGGGAAACCCCGACCGGTCGCTTCCGCATGATGACCCGCACCGTCAGCCCGAGAGAAATCATCCACCCAAGCAGAAATGTCAGTGAGACGGTGAGGGTGTTGTAGGAGTCATCGGCCATCGCTACTATCAACCGTGATGCAGGGAGCAGAAGTCAAGCCCGCATCATGCGGTTGCCCGGTATCCTGACCTTCAAAAGCACACACTTTCCCCTTGTCTGCCTTTCGCAAAACACGCACTTTGCATGGTCATGAAACGAATGCAGTTATTGGTCGGGCTATTCGCCTTCTGCTTACTCCCGGTGGCAATGCTTCCCGGTGCACCACTTGGCATTGCCGGGGAAGGTAAAATCGTTCCGGCTGAGGGTCTGATTCAGGTGGCCGCCCCTGCTGGTGAGACGGGGGTCCCGCTGGTGAGCCGTTTGCTGGTGGAAGAAGGGCAATTGGTCAAGGCTGGCGATCCGCTGGCTGAATTGGCAACCAAGGCCCTGTTGGAAACGGATGTGGCCGCCGCAGGGGCATCCCTTGCTCTGGCACAGGGAGCAGAAGCGTTGTTGCAGGCCAGAGTGGAAGAGCTTGATAAGCAGGTGAAGACCGCCGAAGCCCGGCAGGTGATTGCCGAAAAACAACTGGCAGAGGCCAAGGCTGCGGTTCATCTGGCGGAGCAATCCCGCCTGCAGGCCCTGGCCGAGCTGGATGCAGGGGTGGATTATATTCAAGGCCAAATTGCCGAACACCAGCGTGTCCTCGATGAGCTGTCGCCTCCGAGGAGGGAAGCCGAGGAGATCCGTTTTCAGCAGGCCGTCCTGCGCCTGGAAACTAAAAAAAACAAGGCGAGTAGAGCGGCATTGGATGCCCGCTTGACTGCCGAAGTGGATCGGGCCCAGGCTGCGGTGGAGACGGCGGACGCCCAATGGCGGGCAAGCGGGGCGGAAGTGGAATCCGTGGGGGTCGCCAAGGCCACGGTTTTGACCGAAATTAAACGTGCCGAAGCCGAAGTGGCGGTGGCACAGGCCGCCTTGGAACAGGCCAAAGCACGGCTCCGCCTCGGAACGGTCCTGGCCCCGCTTGACGGACAGATTCTCGCGGTCAACGCCCGCACCGGCGAGGCGGTCGGACCCCAGGGGCTCTTGCTGATGGGAGACACCTCCCGGATGTATGTTGAGGCGGAAATTTATATCGACGATATCAGCCGGTTGAAAGTGGGTCAAACAGCCCGTATTACCGGGGATTCCTTCCGCGACACTTTAATGGGCAAGGTGGAGACCATCGGTCTGATTGTTGCCCCGAACGAAGTTTTCAGCCCCGATCCGGCGGCATTTGCTGACCGCCGGGTGATCAAGACGAGGATCGCACTGGATGACAGTGCTGCTGTCAAGCATCTGTCAAACGCGACCGTTCAGGTCCGCATCCAACCCTGAATGGTCACAATGATAATGCCGCTTATTCATAGAAGGTATTGCCGTAGCCGCGCTCGTAAGAGCGTGGAGGGGAACGGGCTTTAAGCGATGACACGTTTTTGGAATCGTATCATGCCTCTGGGCATCCCCCTGGCCTGGCTGAACCTGGTTCAGGAAAAGAAGCGTTTTGCCGCAGCGGTGGCTGGCATCACGTTTGCCGTGACAATGATGTTGTTTCAGATGGGCCTCAATTCCGCCCTGTTCGACCAGGTGGTGTCTCCCCATTTAAAAATGAACGGAGACCTTGTTCTCGTCAGCAAGCAGTACGAGTATTTCGGGATCAGTCAGGGATTTCCGAGGAGGCGCCTGATTCAGACCATGGCGTTGCCGGAAGTCAAAAGTGTGGCGAGCCTCAACGCGGGCAGTTTGCCGATCATCAACCCTGATACCGGTGCGACCCGGGATATTTTTATCATCGCCTTTGATCCGGCGGAGAAACCCTTTGCCGATCCGGCTATTCTCGAACAGCAGCACAAGTTGAAACGGTCCGGGGCCGTTCTTTATGACATCCGTTCCCGGGAGGATTTTGGGCCTTTCCCCGAAACCTTTCTGCGGGAAGGGAGGGCACTCAGTGAAGTTGCCCGCAGACAGATTTCGGTCGAAGGACTGTTTGAGATGGGAGCGACCTTTGCCGCCGACGGAAACATTCTGATGAGTGAAGCGACCTTTCAGGAGCTTTGGCCCTTCAGTAAGCCGGGGGTGATCAGTGTGGGATTGATCCAACTGGAGGAAGGCAGTGATATCCAGCGGGTGGCACAGACACTGCGCGGTTATTTGGCGGATGATGTCAGTGTGTACACGATGACGGAGTTTATTGAGAATGAGCAACACTACTGGGCTCAGCGTACGCCGATCGGATTTGTTATCACAGCATCCATGGCGGTGGCCCTGATTGTCGGGGCGGTGATCGTTTATCAGATCCTTTACACGGATGTGACGGACCACCTGGAAGAGTATGCCACATTGAAGTCCATTGGCTTCAGGGATAATTATTTCATCCATGTCATCCTGCAGGAGTCGGTGATTTTGTCGGTGTTCGGCTTCATACCGGGGACCTTGTTGACAGCTTTCCTGTATTACCTGACGCGTGAAATTGCTTTCATGCCGACCTACCTTACCTGGGGTAACGCGCTGACCGTCCTCGTCCTGACACTCGTTATGTGTGGTACCGCTGGCGCCCTGGCCACCCGCAAACTCAGACATGCCAATCCGGCGGATATCTTTTGAGGTCACCTTCCATGAGCAACAAAGTAAAAGATACCATTATCGCGGTGCAGGATGTCCGTTATTCCTTTAAGGAAGGGGAAACGAGGAAAGAAGTTTTGCACGGGATCACGGCTGATTTCAAACGGGGTGACATCACCATTCTCATGGGACCATCCGGTTCAGGCAAAACCACTTTGCTGAAATTGATAGGAGGGCTGAGGACTCTCCAGCAGGGCAAAATCGAAGTGGATGGATCCCAACTGGATAAGGCTTCGAGAGAAGAACTGGTCAAAGTACGCCGGAAGATTGGTTTCATTTTTCAGAACCATCATTTGATTGCCTCACTGGATGTGGTGCAGAATGTCATGATGCCCTTGTCCTTTGATCCCTCCCTTACCCCAACGGAGGCGAGGACGCGGGCAACCTCGGTGCTGAAGGAGGTCGGGTTGGCCGAGCATCTGTTTAAAAAGCCCTCCCAGCTTTCCGGTGGTCAGAAGCAGCGGGTGGCCATTGCACGTGCTGTTGTCCACAATCCCTCCATTATTTTGGCCGACGAGCCGACGGCCTCCCTGGACGGCCATACCGGACGGGAAATCGTCAACCACATCCAGCGCCTTGCATCCCATTACGGCTGTACCATTCTTCTGGTGACCCACGACACGCGTATTCTGGATATTGCCGACCGCCTGATCACTCTTGAAGATGGCCACCTGCGGGAGGAGTAATCCGTTTTTATTTTCAATGCTCCAGCACCCAGCGCCAGGGCTTTTCCCTCCAGGTTTTTCCGGCATAATCAATACCTACCCGGGTGGTGCGCCGAATCCGGGTGCGGGCTGAATCTGCCGGCGCCTGCTCAAACCAGAGACCGGTGGATTCAGTGGCTGGTTTCGCATTCAAGGCTTTGTCTATAAGCAATTGTTTGGTGAGGCGGCCGGGTCCCTGGATGACTTCGGTTCCACGGATTAAAATGGCTGCCGGGTAATCAACTGGGCCGGTGACCACATTCAACATCCAGTGCATCCCGTAACAGAGGTACACATAAAAATGTCCCGGAGACCCGAACATGGTTTCTGTGCGGGGTGTCCTGCCCTTGTGCGCATGACAAGCCTGATCCTCCGGACCGTCATAGGCCTCCACCTCGGTGAGCCGCGTGCTAATCACAGTTTCATCTGGCATCCGTCGACAAAGCATCTGCCCGATCAGCTCTTCCGCGACCTTCAAGGTAGGTCTATCAAAAAACGACTGTTCCAATACCGTATTCATCGGTTTTATTTTTATTATTGTTTCGTATTGATTATTGACAACAGGCAACAATAAACACTAATAGGATCGTCAACGAACACTAATGTTTCTCTATTAAAAACCCACCAGATATTCACTCATTATGAAAATATTGCTGATTACTTTCTCTTTGCTTGTTTCCTGCCTGGTTTCTGCCTCTCCGGGGCCGCGTAGTCAGGCCCAGCAGCAGGCCCAGACCCCCGAACAGGTGTTGGCCAAACTCTTGGCCGGCAATGAACGATTTCAAGCCGGAAAGCTGACGCACCGTGATTTGCTTAATGAAGCAAAGCAATCTGTGGGCGGTCAATATCCCATTGCAGCCATCGTATCCTGCCTTGACTCGCGGGTCCCGGTTGAGCTGGTCTTTGATCAGGGTATTGGTGATCTATTTGTCGGTCGTGTGGCGGGCAATGTCGAAGGCCCGGATATGATTGGCAGTTTGGAATTTGCCACCCGTGTTAGCGGTGCGAAAATTATCATGGTGCTGGGACATGATTCCTGTGGTGCGGTCAGGGGGGCCATTGCAAATGTGGAACTCGGGAACCTCACAGCATTACTTGAGAAGATCGCACCGTCCGAAGAGGATGTTGTGGTATTCGACGGTCCGCGCGAGGCTAGCAATAGCGAATATGTCAACGCCGTTGGTGTTGCTAATGTTATTCGAACCATCGGGGAAATCCGCGAACAGAGTCCGATTATCCGCGAAATGGAGGAGCAGGGTGAAATCATGTTAGTGGGGGCCTTTTATTCCCTTAACAACGGTAACGTCCGCATAGTCTACCCGGAATAACAGCAGGCGTGGCAGCTGTCTCCGGGTAATGAGTAAGGCAGGGGAAATTAAACTGGCATTCTTTTTAGGGCAGTGGCAGCTTACCCTGGAAGTATGGAAGCAATCAAAGTTGAGCGAGCGGAAATCGAGGATTATCTAGCCATTGCCGCACTGGATCGGGTGGCATGGCGGCAACACCGCGATGGTGATTTTATTCCGGATGGCGACCATGTTTGGCGTCAGTGGTGCGAACATGCCTATGTTTACGTTGCCCGTATGGATGGCGGCGTAGAAAATTCAAAACCTGCCATTGTTGGAGCGGTTCTCGCCTTTCGCTGCCTGAGCGAAACGTTTTGCCTGCACAAAGCCATTGTAGGTTTTGAGCATCGGGGAAAGGGGATAGGGAGCCTGCTTTTCAAGGCGCTTCTGGCTGAACTCGACCGTGGGGGACACAGCTGCTTTCTGACGGTCGATCCGGTCAATGAAGCGGCAAAAAAATTGTATTTGAAATGGGGATTTGAGAGTTCAGAGATCCAATACGATTACTACGGCCCCGGTAAGGACAGACTGGTCATGACGCGTCCCGCGCATTCTGGAAATGAAAATTGATTCGGTTGAAGCCTATAGGGTCTCAATGCCCTTGATTTATCCGTTCCGCACGTCTTTCGGCAACGATGATTGCATTGAGAGCGTATTGGTCCGGGTACGCAGTGGCTCAAGCTACGGCTGGGGTGAAGCGAGTCCCTGGCAGAGGCCGAATTATTGTGCGGAGTCTGCGGCAACGGCCATGCTCGTTATCCGGGAATACCTCGCACCTCTGGTCGTTGGTCGCGAATTTGAATCGGGGATCGAGCTCCAGGAGGCATTTAGTCCGATCCGGGGTAATTTTTTTGCGAAAGCCGCCATTGATCTTGCATGGTGGGATTTATACGCCCGCCAACAGGATTTGCCGCTGTATCAAGTTCTGGGTGGTAAGCGTTCGGAAATTGAAGTGGGGGCGGATTTTGGAATCATGGATTCCATTCCCCAACTCATTGAAACGATAGAGACTGCCGTTCAAGAAGGTTTCAAGCGGGTTAAGCTCAAGTATCGTCCGGGCTGGGATCTGCCCATGATCGCTACGGTGCGTGAACATTTCCCCACATTGCCGATCCATGTCGATTGTAACAGCGCATACACCTTGAGTGATCTGGCGAATCTTAAACAGCTGGATGCATTCAACTTGACGATGCTGGAACAGCCATTGATGTGCGACGACCTGATCGATCACGCCACCTTACAGAAAGAAATCCGTACCCCCATCTGCCTCGACGAAAGTATCACCTCGGTTGACCGTGCCCGCAAAGCGATTGATATAGGGGCCTGCGGTTGGATTAATATCAAGGCTGGTCGTGTTGGCGGACTCACCCCTGCGGTGGCGATTCACGATTTGTGTGCCCGCAATAACATTCCTTGCTGGGTTGGAGGAATGCTGGAGTCCTCAGTTGGGGCCCATCACTGTCTGGCACTTGCATCACTGGAGAACTTTCGTTACCCGGCTGATATTTTCCCCACCACCCGGTTCTACCACCGGGATATTGGCCGTCCTGCGATGCGGCTGAGCGGACCGTCCCTGATGACACTTGAGGATACTCCCGGTTGCGGGGCGGAACCGGATCCGGAAATGCTCGAAAAACAAACACTCGATCACTTTTGCGTGAGATATGCGGGTTAGCCTTCCAGCAGTAAAAGCTGTAAACCCGGGAAGCGCTTGAATCCTTGATCGAAGGTCACCATGCGCAGGCCCCGGTCCAGTGCGAGTGCCGCAAGCATGGCATCGTTGCAGTCATTCCCCTGCATCTTCAACTCCAAACAAAGCAGACTCCAGCGCTTCCTCGCAGAAGGCGTCCACTGACAGATTTCAACACAAGGGCAGGAACAAAGGACCTGCAGAAATCTTGTCGCTTCCACCAAGGGTGTAGGGGGTGAGAAAATCTTTGGGTGAGTCACAATGCGAAGGAAGCCGGACTCAACGGCAGGAAAGATGCGAACAGGTCTTCCGGTGTTCAAGCTGTTCTCCAACCATTCCTTGGCGGTTTGGTGGTGCCGGGTATCGGGTCTCAGCGCATAAACCAGAATGTTAATGTCGAGCAGATCCATCTAATTTGAAATATTTCCGGTGAATATTTCAGGCTAATTTGACCTGCGCCTGTCATCGGATAGCCCGGCCTCTTCAATGCGCCGAAGCAGTTCGTCCGTATCCATGATGGAACCGGAAACAGAGCTTACAGGAAGGGAAACCCGTTTGACTGGGCGCTGTTGCTCCAGACGCGTCAAACGTTCTTCAACCGCCTCCTCGAAAAAGCGTGTCAGGCTCAGGCCCAGTTCACTGGATTTTGCCTTGGCCCGGCGATAAATCGTGTCGTTGATGCGCAGGGTGGTTTGCATGACAGAAATCTGTCACCACACGCCGGTTTTGTCAAGTGGAGACTTCCGCTGCCGCGAGTGACCTCAAGCCGGCTCACCACAACGGGTTCCACAGCAGGCCTATGGCAAGGGCTGCGACGGCCAGACGTAATCCTGCTCTGGTGCCTGCTTTAAGCTTGGGCAAACGCCCGTGGATGGCGAAGACCAACCCAAAGGTGGCGAAGAGTACCTTTCCGGTTCCCAGCCAGCGGTCTATCCCGCTGGCGATAATCATGTCGGGTTGGAGAAAGACTGCGGCCATGAGGACCAGCAGTGGCAGGCTGATGGCCACGGCATGGTACATGGTGCGGAGGAAGGAGGCTTCGGCAATACGCGCGGTGACTGCGGCGGTGACCGAAGTCGGCGGGGAAAGTTCGCCGAAGACGGCGATGAAGAAGGCAAAGAAATGGGCAATCCAAGGATCGACCCCGGCCCGGATCAGAAAGGGTGCGGTGACCACTGCGAGGATGATGTAAGTCGGCGCGACCGGCAGACCCATACCGATAAGATAACCAATGGCGAATGCAGTCATCACCATTGCCACCAGGTGGAAATCCGCCAATTGCATCAACAGCACACCCAGTTTGTCCGGTACTCCGGTTATGCTGAAGGCGGCGGTCAGGATACCGAGTGACGCCAGCAATACGGTCAGTTGTGAAGTCGTGGTGGCAAATTGCCGGATCAATTCCGCGAAGGGGCGGTACCACGGACCTTCTCCGGACCTTGGGCTCAGCCAGCAGCGCAGGAGGTGCAGTCCGGCGAGGAGGCCAAAGAGGACGTAGAAGACCCTCTGGGCGGCAAGCATGCCGGGCAGACGTTCCACTCCCATTAGCCAGACCAGCCCGAAGATGGCTGCGAGGTAGCTGAAGATGCGCACCCGGTCCATCCAGTCAAGGCGTTCGGCCTGCCCGGTTTCTTCGGATGTGACATTGAGGAAGCGGCGGCTGAGGAGGTAAACGGCAAGCGCGACTCCGAGAAAATAAATCAGGGCAGGTCCGAGTGCGCGCTCGACGACATCGAAATAGCGGACCCCCATCAAGTCGGCCATCAGGAAGGCGGAAATGCCCATCAAGGGCGGCATCAGTTGTCCGCCGAGCGAGGCTGATGTTTCGACGGCGGCGGCTTGCGCCCGTGGAAATCCGGCCTTGATCAGCATGGGGATGGTTGCGGATCCGGTGGCCGCTGCATTGGCGGCACCGCTGCCACTGACCGCGGCGACGCCAAAGGAGCCCAGGACCGCACTTTGGGGGAGCAGGGCTGGTGAGCGACGGGTTATCCAGGCACTACCCTTGAGAATCGAGTCGATGCAGCCAAATGCTTTCAATGTCGCCAGCAACAGCATGAAGGAGCCGATCAGGGTCAGGCCCAACTGAGGTAGACGCTCAAAGATGCCGGTGGACATTTCCAGGCTGGCCGCACTGCTGACCCGGTTCCACGAAAGTCCCGGATGGTTGAACATACCGGGCACATGGTAGCCATAGACGCAGTACAAGATCAGGATTGCGTTAAAGATGAATACAGGGAGGTAGTGTCGGCGGGTGTACTCCAAAACCAGGATCACCAATGCACCGGCGGCCAGATGGTCCAGGAAATTCCAGTCTCCGAGGCGGTCCATCCGCAAGGCTTCAAAATGAAGCAGGAGATAGACGGCGGAAGTAATAATGATCAGAGAGCAAATCACGGCCACTAGATATCGCGGAACAAGGGGCAGCCGAGGGTAGTAATGGTTGTCGCGCAAGTCGGCCCAGATCAGAACAAGCAGGGAGGCGGGAACCATCTGTATGGCCAACAAAGTCGGCCCGCCGGATCCGGTGGCGTAATAATATAGCAGGTAAAACAGGTACGCTCCGGCGAGAACCTGAAAAAGGAGGGGGGGCAGGGCAGTAAGCAGTCGTCCCGCTTTCATTTATCCCCAGTGTCGGCGATCCGGTTGTCCCAGTCGCTGTTCCATGCATTCCGTTCCCGCAGGTAGCGCGCGAGTCCAGGATGGATGCGGGCGTCCTTGACGGCACTGGCGATACCGCGGGCCTGCAGCCCGGGCATGTCTTCCGCCAGTTGACTGAAGACCGCATCAACCCGGGCCAGTTCATCGGCATTGGCTTCGATCACCAGCAGCATGCGGTAAACCTCATCCTCCGGCTGCGATAGTCCAAGATGAAATCCATAGAAAAACGGAGTGAACAGGATCTCATCAGCTCCGACATCGGTTTGAAAGGCATCGGTGGAAACACTTATTAGTTCCAGACCCGATTCACGCAGGGCGGCCTGTTCGGCCTCGTTCGGGTTGAGGATGCGCAGGTTTGTGACCCGTTCGGCTTCGGCCAGCCAGGGCGGGATCTCTTTTTCAGCTGTGGTGTAAACCCCGATGGCGGAAATGGCTCCGGTACCCAACTGACTGCCGGTCATGCTCAGGTCGAGTTCGAGGTAACGGTGTTCAACCCCAACGGCCCGCATCGCCCGCTCCAAATGGGCCCGTGTATCCCAGGGCAGGGGGCCGGTGAAAACACCCTGGCCGCTCAGGTCACTCCAGGAGGTGAAGCGGTCGGCATCCCGGGCTTGAATCGCCAGACCCAATTCCATGGTGTAGGCCCAGAAGGTCTGCACCGGCTCATCCCGGATCCGGTCACGGAAACCGGCGAAGCGGTCACGGTCGTGGGCGAGTTCATAAAAGGACATATTGGATCCGTAGTAGCCATCAAGGTTACCCTGGATGTAACTCCGCAGTCCCATGATCGCTCCCGGCATGGGCAGGACTGTAATATCCCATTCCTCCATTTCCTGATTCAGGAGCGCGGCCAGATTCACCATGGCCCGGTGACCGGATGATCCTATCGCGGAGGTCCCCCATCGCAGCGAGTGTGATGTGTCATCCCCGGTTTCCCTTCCGTGTTCACCGGGGTGGCAGGCGACCAGCAGGACCAGAAGCCCAAGTGCCCCCAGGCGTTTCAGTCCAAGAGATAAAAGTGACATAATCCCGGTGGGGATAGCAGGTCTGGCTGCCTGCGACAACGATTTACTGCTTTTCGAGATCAAACCCGTCCTTACGGTCGAGCACCTTCCATCCGGCGGCGGCAATCTGGTCGCGGAGGCTGTCGGCCAAGGCAAAATCGCGGTCCTTTTTGGCCTGCCAGCGTTGTTCGGCCAATACGGTAATTTCCGCCGGAGCCTGATCGTTCGAATCTTCAGGAGCAGCTTCCGCAAAAAGGTCGAGCCCCAGGGCATAAAGCAAGGTGCCAAGGGCCTGCAACTGGCCATCGACGGCCGGCTTGCTGAAGTCAGGATCGTCGAGTTGTTTGATCCTTGAAAACATTTCACCCAGACAGGCGGGGACATTGAGGTCATCCTGCAAAGCCTCCCAAGCGGGGGCGAAGATACCGGTCTGGACCAGATCAGATGGACGGATGTATTTGCGGAAATCCTCCCGGCTCAGTCCGAGATGCCCGAGGACGGGAAGGACCGCCTTTTCCAGTTTATGCAGGGCACTCCCGGCGGCCTTGAGCCCGTTAAAGGTGAAATTCAACTGTTGCCGGTAATGGCCGGAAATAAGGGCGTAGCGGATAACCATCGGGCTGTAGCCCTTCAGTTTCAAATCCTCCAGCGTGTAGAGGTTGCCCAGACTCTTGGACATTTTCTTCCCTTCGACCATGAGGTGGGCACTGTGGAACCAGTGGCGGGAGAAAGGACGGGTGCCGGTGCCGCATTCGCTTTGGGCGATTTCATTTTCGTGGTGGGGGAAGCAGAGGTCGACACCTCCCCCGTGCAAGTCGAAGGATTCGCCCAGATAGCGCATGCTCATGGCTGAGCACTCGATGTGCCAGCCAGGCCTACCTTCGCCCCATGGGCTGGCCCAGAAGTTATCCCCGTCCTCCGGTTTGCGGGCCTTCCAAAGGGCAAAGTCGGAAACCGCTTCGCGCTCATACTCGTCCGCATCGTTACGGTCGCCCGCACTGTTTTCCGTTTGGGTGCGGAGTTGTTCGCGGTCGAGGTGAGAGAGTTCGCCGTAATGGGAGCAACTGCCGACTTTGAAGTAAACCGAGCCATCCCCGCCCTGATAGGCGTGGTCTTTCTCGACCAACATCCGGATGAGCTGGATTTGCTCGTCTATATGTTCGGTCGCCTTGGGCTCCACATGAGGGGGGAGCATGTTTAAAGCGGAACAGTCGGTGTGAAATTCCCGGGTCCAGTGGCTGGTGAAATCCAACAGGGACTGCTGTTGTTCCTGGCTGCGGCGGATCGTTTTATCGTCCACATCCGTGATGTTGCGGACATGCTTCACTTCGAGCCCATCGACTTCCAGCACGCGGCGAAGCAGATCCTGGACAAGGAAGGTACGGAAGTTGCCGATATGAGCCGGACCATAGACAGTGGGGCCGCAGCAGTAGAAACGGAAAAGTTGGCCGTCCGAAGGGGACAGGACTTTCTGTTGACGGGTCAATGTGTCATGTAGGCTTACCGGCATAGGAAGTTCAGAAATGAGGAAAATACGGACTCTAGCAACCTGAATTCGGAAAAAGGTCTGCCTGCGGCCGGAGTGAGGCTTGCACCGGAGGAGGATTATGCACTAATGGGAGGCTATGAAGGACAAAGCGACAACACGATTGGACCTGCCCCAGCGGATGCGGCGTTTGAGGCGTAGCCCGGGCCTGCGGGCCTTGGTGGGAGAAACCGCGCTGTCGGTGAGGGATTTGATCCAACCCCTGTTTGTGATCGAAGGTAACGGGGCTCCGGAGTCGATAGAGTCGATGCCGGGGCAGGAACGTTTGCCCATTCCCGCATTGGTGGAGTTTTGCCGGGAAATTTATGATCTGGGGATTCCGGCCGTGGCCGTCTTTCCGAAGCTGGAGCCCTCCCTTAAGAATGCCGAAGGCAGCGAGGCCTTAAATCCGGAGACACTTATTCTCCGCGCGGTCAGGGCGATTAAGCAGGCGGTCCCGGATTTGCTGGTGATTACGGATGTGGCACTCGACCCCTACACCAACCACGGCCACGACGGAGTGTTGTCTGCGGATGGGTCCGAAGTGTTGAACGACCGGACGGTCAGGATTTTGGAGAAAATGGCGGTACTGAATGCCGAAGCCGGGGCAGACATGGTGGCACCCTCAGACATGATGGATGGCAGGGTGGGGGCGATTCGCACCGCGCTGGACTTGGCCGCTTTGGAGAATACCGCGATACTGGCCTATTCGGCCAAATTCGCTTCCGCCTATTATGGCCCCTTTCGCGATGCGGTGGGCAGTTCGCAGGCTGCGGGGACGACCTTGCTGGACAAGGCGACCTATCAGTTATCTCCCGGCAATCGCCGCGAGGCCCGCCGGGAAACCCGGCTGGATGCCTCCGAGGGGGCGGACATCCTTATGGTTAAACCGGCGGGTCCTTACCTGGATATTATCCGCGATCTGCGCGAGGACAGTGATTGGCCTATTGCGGCCTATCAGGTATCGGGTGAATATACCCAAATCCACGCAGCGGCCCGCCTGGGCTGGTTGGACTTGGTCCGGACCCGCGATGAAAGTCTTCTCTCCATCAAACGGGCTGGCGCGGATATGATACTGACCTATTTCGCACGGGACTGGGCGCGGGAGAGGATGAATGATGAATGATGGCGGATGAATGATGAAAAAATAATGAAACTGGACTCCATTGATTTGAAAGCGCTTCCCGGTTCGCTGGGTTACCGGATGCCGGCGGAGTGGTCGGAGCAGGAGAGGGTATGGTTCTCCTGGCCACTTTCCACCCATATCTGGCCCGGGCAGAGGGAAGCGATTGAGACGGCCTTTGCCGCGCTCATAGCTGCCGCCAGCCGCTTCCAGCCGGTTGCGATCAACGCGTCGGCGGAGGGCCATGGCCGGATCAGGGAGGCATTGAACAAAGCCCGGGCCGACTTATCGGTTATTTCGATTTTTGACCATCCGACCAATGATGTTTGGTGCCGCGATCATGGTCCGGTGTTTGTCCGTCACCCGGACTCCGGCCAATTGGCTGTGACCAACTGGGGATTTAATGCCTGGGGCGGCAAGTTCAGCCCCTGGGATCTGGATAACGAGGTGCCGGTTCGTATTGCCGAAACGCTGGGCCTGCCCTGCCATGACCTGCCACTTATTCTCGAAGGTGGAGCGATTGAAGTGGACGGGGAGGGGACCCTGATCACCACAGACTCAGTTCTTTTGAATCCGAACCGCAATCCCGGCTGGACCCGTGCAGATTACGAAATAATCCTGCAGGCCGCACTCGGGGCAAACCGTGTGGTCTGGTTGCGTGACGGAGTGGCGAATGACGACACAGATGGTCATATTGACAATATCGCACGCTTTTTCGCCCCGGATTCGGTGCTGGTGGTGACGGATCCGGCACAACCTGTATTGGTGGAGAATCAGGCCGTTTTGGAGTCGGCCTTTGCCAACGTGGTACCGCTGTCGCTTCCGGAAACATCCGGCCCCCCCTACAGTTATGCCAATTTCCTTATTCTCAATGACGGTGTTTTGCTGCCGGTTTTCGGGCAGGCCCGCAACGATGATCGTGCGGCTGGTATCCTGAAAGAGTGTTTCCCCGGCAGGCGGGTGGTACCCTTCGACTGTCGCCTTTTTCTGGAGGAAGGTGGGGCGATTCATTGTCTTAGCCAGCAGCAGCCTCGGTGACATTCAACCGAATTTTTCGGATTTTGCTGGTCTTCACTTTGGAATTGGCCATAACAAGGCGCTTTACCAACCCCCCTCTCTGGTAAAAAAAATCATGCCGCATACTGAAGTCAAAAATACGGATTCACGCAGTACCCCCCCCATGCGTGACCTCGAAATCAAAGACGCACAACTGATCTTCCAGAGTGCCTGGACCGAGCTGGAAACGGAATATGGGAAGGAAAATTTGGCCTTTCCGCGTGAGATTTTCTGGATCAATGGTGCGCCGGGATCCGGCAAAGGCACGCATACGCGGACGATCATGGAGTACCGTGACTACACGGAAGCACCGATTGTGGTCAGTGAGCTGCTGAAAAGTCCGGAGGCGAAAAAACGGATGGATGCCGGGCTATTGGTGGGTGACAAAGAAGTCACCCTCCTTGTCCTGAAGGCGCTCCTTAACGAGCAATACCACAATGGGGCTATTGTAGATGGCTATCCCCGGACGAAAGTACAGGTGGAATGCCTCAAGCTGCTTTACCAAAAACTGAATGAATTGAGGGCAGAGCATCTGGACAGCTTGCTGGCCCATCGCTTCCGCAAACCTCAGTTTCATATTCTGGTTCTGTTTGTGGACGAAGAAGAGTCCATTAAACGTCAATTGCTTCGGGGCCGTAAGGCAATGGCTCACAACGAAGAGGTGACGCAATCCGGGATGGGCGAATTGATGGAAGTTCGCAAGACGGACCTGAATGAGGAGGCGGCCCGCAACCGCTACCGCGTTTTCAAGGAGGTCACCTACGAGTCCCTGAAATCCCTCCGCGAGGTCTTTTATTATCACTACATCAATGCGCTGGGGAGTATTGAACAGGTGCGGCATCGCATCATCATGGAGTTGCAGTATCAGAGTTCACTCGAACTGGAGCAAGCGACCTTTGACCGGCTTTCAGGTATTCCGGTAGCCAATCAGATTGTGAAGCATGCCCGGCAGGAGCTGGTCAAGCGTCTGGATAGTTACGAACACCAGGAAACTCATATTTTCAAGGCCGTGGTTGATTTGGTGCGGGACAAATTCATGCCAATTATTATCCGGCATGCGATATCCGGCATGGCTATTATCAGCAGTGAAGATCCGGTTTTTGACCACCCTCTGGCATCCGCCATGCTGATCGATATTTTCTCCGAGCGCGGCTATCATGCGACGGTGGACATGCGTATGGAGGAAATTCCTGAAAAAGTGGATCCCCAAACCTTTAAGATTTATACCCGCAAGAAACGTGTGGTGCGCGTCCGCGTCCGTTTTTGCGGTTCCGAAATCCGCCGTGGCGGCTGATTTCGGGTCTGATGGGATCGTTCATTCTGACGGGAACAAGCTGCTCCCGCTCCTTTGGGTTCCAGCTAAATTTGCTTAGGCTGTTTCTCTGGTTCGCGCTTTACAGCTGTACGGATATGGCCATAATGCTCTACTATTTGAGGGAGTAGTGCCTAGTTTGCTATGATTTTTGGCCCTAGAATTGCAGTCGGTTTAAATAATCATGATCAAGGGATGACCTTGATAGAGGTGCTGGTTGCGTTTTTCATCCTTTCACTGGTCATAGGGTCCACCTTTGCGGCCTTGGGACAGGGCTTGTCACTTTCCACCAGCAGTCGATTGTCCGCAGCCTCCAATGAGATCTTGCAGCGCGAAATGGAGTACCTGCGCACTCTGAATTGGGCTGAGTTGGATGATTTGGCTGCGAGTGCCTCTTTTCATACGGTTCCGGGTGATCCCCGGATCCAGACGACACGTATTGTTACGGATAGGGCAGTCGACCAGAAGATCATAAGGTTGATTGTGGTTTGGACGGACAAGAACGGAAAACAACATGAAGTCAGTGCGGTTACACTCATCACGCGGAATGGGATTACGGCCTAACAGTATTCTCGTCCGGCGAGCTCGGAAGGGCTATAGCCTGGTCGAGATTATGGTGGCTGTGGTGCTGTTCTCCATGGTACTCGGAGCAGGGCTGGGTTCAGTCCTCCTTATTGCGCGGATGAGTGAGCACGTCAGCACGAATGCGGATTACAGTCACCGGGCCCGTGTGTTGTATGACCGGGTCGGTCAGGATGCCCGTATGGCCCGCGGATTTACGATGCCTGACAACCAGACTCTGCGTATGCACGGGTTGCCCGGAGGAGTGGTTGAGTACCGTAGTGACCAGTCCGGCAATCTGGTGCGGGAGGATTCAAGTGGTACAAGGGTTCTTTTAAACCATGTGGACTCATTGCTGGTGAGTTTGCCCAGCGCAGATGAAATGCGGATGGATTTGACTCTATCGCGGACTCTCGGAAGAGGGCCTGCGGCCGAACGTGAACTGGTGCTGCAGTTCAGGAAACGAAATTGATGCGATGGTCCTCCTCAATCTTAAACTTTAACCCCCTCCCGCTGATGTATAAACCCACTCCGCAAGATGCTGTTGATCCACGTTCCTTATCGCCAAGGGGCAGTGCCATGTTAGGGGTCCTCATTCTGGCGACCTTTGTTTTTATCATTGTGGGGTCACTTCTGCCTCTGTCGGTGGGTGATTACAGGATGACGCTAACCAATAACCTTCAGACTGCTGTTCTCGGCCTCGCCGAGGGAGGGGCCGAGGAAGGAGCCAGAGCATTGAAAACCTATACCTCCGATGCGGATTGGATTGCGGCAGGCTGGGCTTCGAAAACGAAAGACGGAAAAGCTTATTGGGTTCAGGCCTTTGACTTGGCGGATGAAATTCATGGCGGTGTGCATTTCAATCTTGGCAGCGGGCGCAGCGGGGAATTCAGGGTGGTGGTGGAGAAACCGGCCGGTGTCCCGATGGAGCGTATAAAAGTCTATTCCGAAGGCCGTGTCAGTGGGCATCCCTTGAACAATACGATCAGCCGGATGGTTGTCGTGGAACTTCGCTATCAGGTCATGCCTCCGGGATTCATCACCCTTGATGGAATCTCCGCCTCGGGGCAGCCGATGGCCGCTTCCTATATCTCCAGCCCGGCGTTTCCCTTGCCCGCGTCCGGTGTGAATACGGGTAGCAATGTCACTCTGGGGTCGGTCTCGACGAACAGTGGCAGTTTGTCGCTGGGCAATATGACGGTTCAGGGTAACGTTGTCAGCAAAGCCAGCGATCCGGTTGGCGAAGGGGTGTTAACCGGTAATCCGAATATATCCGGTCAAATTATAGGCGATGTGGACTTTGATTTCCCCCCGGTTGAGCGCCCTGATACAAGCGGTTGGGCGACTTCATTCTAATGAAAGGACTATCAAAATGAACAAAGGCAAATTTTCACTTCGCGTCCGTTGGACTCTCGGATTGTTTCTCGGCGGCCTGCTTTGCCTAAGCCAGGCAGCCATGGCCCAGGGCAACAGCGGCAACAACGGCAACAACGGCAATCAGGGTAACAGTGGCAATCAGGGTAACAGTGGCAATCAGGGTAACCAAGGCAATCAAGGCAATCAGGGCGGCAATCAAGGCAATCAGGGCGGCAATCAAGGCGGAGGCTTTACTCTTGGAGTACCGGGGGCTACGGAACCGACCCGTTATTATTTCAGTGGCAATCTTGCTTTCCCGTCAGGGACTCAGATCGTGGGGCCGGTGGAAATCGTGGTGGATGGCAACATCAGCTTGTCCGGAAATGAAACGGTCTCAATTGCAACAGGAGGGAGTCTAAAGCTGTATATTGAAGGGAATATCACGGCGAGCGGAAATGCCGGATTCAATAATTCCAATCGTCCGGAGGCCTTCCAGGTTTTTGGTTTGGCGGAGGCCAACCAGACCCAGTCGATCACCATGAACGGCAATGGTTATATTTCAGCCTTTGTCTATGCGCCACATGCGTCGATCACCTCCAACGGTGGTGGCAACAGCGGAGGTTTTGCCGGAGCGATTATCGGCAAGAGCATCACGATTCACGGCAGCCCGGGGCCTTTCTATTATGACGAAACGTTGAAGGATCTTTTTGAAGACTACAATCGGTATGGTTTGGAATATTACCGTCTGGTGGAGAAGGTCGTCGAAAATACCGAACATGCGGGCGGGAATCAGAATAATGGTACGTTTCGCGAATTCATGGATGGGTTCTTTGATTAGCCGTAAATGCCCAGGGTACAGAATTCTGCCTCCTGCCCCTTTGTTTTGAGATTGCCACGCAAGGTCATGGAGACAACCTTGATGGTCAGATGGTTGCATCTTCCAAGTCTTCTTCTGTCAAGCTACTCGTTATCGGATTGTCCAGTATCATTCTGCTTTTGTTGGTGGCACTCGGTTGGGTGATCTTTCGTCAAATGGGCTGGGGGAGGCTGGAACTCTTTCCCGCCGCCACTTACCGCGAAGCACCGGGCAATTTGCTGGGCAACCGCTATGAGGTCGATGCCCAGATCGATTCCCTGCTGCTCTGGGAAGAGGGGAAAGGCCGTTTGATTGCGGTTCGTATCTCCGGAGACGAGGGGAGAATCCCCCTTTTTGTGAGGGATGAAATTGTGGATAGCCTTCATGTGGGGCAGCGATACCGGATGTCAGTTACCATCCGCCAAGGGGGGCTAATTGAAGTAAACCGCTTGAAAAAGTATTGAATCGGAACAGGGGTATACCCGAAGGGACAAGGCAATCCTCCTCACTGAGACTATCATGAAAATCATTATCCCCATCCTGTCTGCCTTCAGTTTTCTGGCGATTCCACTGTCACTTGTGGGCCAGGCTCCCGCCCCCGGATACAATCGTTCTCCAGCCTCGGAGCGCCGTCCCGCTCAAGCTGCCGAACAACAGCAGGTGACGGTCAGCCCGCCGGGCAATTTATTTGAAAGCCAGACGGCCCAACAATTCTCCAGTCAGGTTTGGGCTTTTGAATCCGACAGTATTGATTTGGAGGAGGGGACACTCAACTGGAAGGGACGTACTTTCAATTTGGGAAATGCCCGCCTTATCCGGGCGCGTTTTGAGCGCTATCTGGCTTCCCCGGGATTGGATGATGAGGAGGAGATCTACATCGGTATCCTGGACCGTATCAGCGAGATGCTTTCTTTTATCTCACAGGATGAACTGAAAAGTTCTGAGCAACTGCGGGAGGAAATATTCCGAGCTTGGCAACTGCTTTTTGCCGCAGCCCGCTATGAGATGGACGGAGGAGCTTCGCTCGTTATTGCCAATCAGGTTTACAACATTTGGAGAATCCGGGACGAAAGCGTCAATATGGACCGCGCCCGAGCCCTGCTCGAAGAGGAACGCAAACGCCAACAGGAACAACTGGTTTCCCAGTCGGCTTACCGCGAACGGCAGTTTGAGGAAGCTCAGCGTGAAGCGGCCCGGGGCCGGACCACGACCAGTCGTTATCAAGGAGTGACGGAAATGACCTTTCAGGCGGAGCGACTGGTGGAGACCCAGGCCCGGCTGTCCGCCTTGGATGCACAGGCGGTCACGACGGGAGTTCAGGCGAAACTCCAGTATCAGACCCAGATTATCAACCTGCTCCTTCAGCGCCGCTATCAGCAATGTTTGATTGCCTGTGCTTTTTACCGGCTGTCTTTTGGCGGATCCCATCAACGACTGGAAGTGGGGCTGCAAGAGTTGAAGGACTTTATTCCTATCTCCGATATTTCACCGACGGTGGATACGGTTGAGTTCATTGCCCGGGAGGCAAAATCGGATGTGGAACGGGGTATCCGGACCGTGGACAACCTTTTTGCGGCGGGAGAGCTGTTCAGTGCAATGGAGCGCTTGCAGGAAACCTTTTTCCTTGGAGAATACTCGCCAGTGGTCCTGATGTTTTCGCCGGACAAGAAGAGGCGCATCCTGACCCTTTACCGCAATGTACGTGAGCTGCAAAAGCTGGCTGACCTGAAGGATTACGGCGCTATGGAGGAATTGGTTCCTGTGATCAAAACGGAGGCGGATGATTTTCCCGATGCCCGCGTCTTATCGGTTGTCCGTTCCGCCCAGCGTCTCTCCAACCTTTCCCTGATGTCGGCACAGCAATCCATGGCAATCGGTGATTTTGACCGTGCGGAAAATGCGCTCGCACGCGCAACCGAAATCTGGCCGTTAAATCCGGCGATCAAATCGTTCACATCAGACATGGCGACCCGGGCCAATATTTCAACTCAGGCCACAATGCTTTTTGATGAAATTGCTGGGCGCGGCGGATTGCGTGCGCTCTATGACCGGAGGACCGAGTTCGGGTTGGCGCTGATGCAGGATCCGGAACGTTCGGCCATTCTCAAGGAAGCAGTGGAACGGGTCGGAACGATCGACATGCTGATCGCTCAAGCGGAAGAAATGGCGAATCAGGCTAATGGCTATGCGGCCTGGGAAATGCTTCTGGCCGGACGGGATATTGACCAGGAGGACGCTCACCTTGCCCGAACCATGGCACGGCTGGCACCGCGGGTGGCAGATTTCGCCGGGAGGCTGGATGCGGCAGAGCGGGCGGAACAGGAGGGACAGTTGGCTTACAGCCTCAGCTTGTATCTTTCCGCTCAGGATATTTATCCCGGCTCCCGGGTCAGCCGTCAGGGACTGGAACGCGTCGGCCGCAAATTGCTGGCGCAGATCGAGTAGGGAACCTGCCGCAAGGGGAGATGTTTGAAAACTTCGTCCTCATTGAGCCCTTCGCGGTTAAGCCGCGGAATTCAGGATAAACAGCCATAGCGGGGAAGTCGTTGTTGAGTAGGTGGATTCCCAGTAATCGGCCATGTTTGCGGGCACGGATTGCCCGGCCCAATGCAGAATAGCGTCGGCTTCCTCGGGGCCGCCCGGGTGTCCGCGGTAAAGGAGGATGCTCAGGCAGCCACCGGGACCGAGATTATCCCAGGCCGCCCTGACTGCCGTGAGCGAGCTTTGTGCCCGGGTGGTGATCGCCTTGTCTCCACCGGGTAGATAGCCGAAATTGAACATAACAGCCCCCAGATTGTTTTTCCAGTCCGGTGGTAACCATGCTTCGATCTGGGCATGGTCACTCAACTGGCATTGTACCCGGTCGTTTAGGCCGGCTTCTGTAAGCCGGGCGCGGGTCTTTTCGATTGCGAGCGGCTGAATGTCACAGGCCAGGACCCGGCCTTCGCAACCAACAGCTCCGGCAAGGAAGAGGGTATCATGCCCATTGCCGCAAGTGGCATCCAACGCCAAGGAACCCGGCTTGATGTGAGGGCTAAGGACTTCGTGTGCTTTCCTTGGCAAAGAAATATCTGAGATATGTTTTTTCAAATCATTAAAAACGCCCGGCAAATACTGCCGGGCGTTTATAGTTAATTGATTTTTGGGATGCTTCCCGCAGGTGCTCAGGCAACCTCCACCTTAGGGAGTTCCGCCGGGATTTCGACCCCATGGGGGTTATTCCGCTTCACTTTGTGCAGCCGTGCGCGGCGCCTGATCTTGCGATCCAATTTATCTATCATCTGGTCGATTGACTTGTAAAGGTCATCCGATTCCACACTCACAATCATCGGAGATCCATTAATCTCGATATGCCCTTTGGCAATGAACTCACGCTGCTTACCTTTGCCCTTGTTCTCATTGTATTCGAGCTCAACACGCAGTCTTATTATCCTTTCCTCATGGTTGAATAAACGCTCCGCTTTTTCATGTACACTATCTTTGAGGGCTTCGGTGAGGTCCATGTGAAGTCCTGTGATGATGATGTCTTTGCTGCTCATATTTATTCTCTTGCGTTTGTGGTTAGTAGAAACAGAACCAGCTATCCGGGTTCTGCTGTTATAGATTCATTTTGGAAGCTCCTGTTCCATGTCCGCGCCTCTTTCCGCATTCTTCAAAAAAAAGACCGCCGTGATCATCACGGGCGGTTCTTCTGGTATCGGGAAATGCTTCATCGAACGATTATACTCTATAGACCCGAATCTACTTTTTTGCAACCTTTCCCGGTCGAAACCTGAAATAAATTTGCCGAAAATCCGTCTGGTTCATTTTCCTTGTGATCTGAGTGATCAGGAGGCCTTGCGGAGCGTTTTCCCGCGTTTGCAGGAGACTTTGGCCTCCGAGGGGGGAGATGGGGGGTATTTACTGGTAAATAATAGCGGTTTTGGGGCCTATGGGCCCTTTGAAAACATCGATCCGGAGCGTCAACTGGCCATGGTCGACCTCAATATCCGGGCTATGGTGGCTTTGACCGGTCTCCTGCTTCCCGAGCTGAACAAACGGGGGGGCAATATCATCAATATAGCGTCCACGGCCGCCTTCCAACCGACTCCCTATTTGGCTACCTATGGCGCAACGAAGGCATTTGTGCTGAACTGGAGCCTTTCCCTTGGCAATGAGCTTCGGGACAGCCGGGTGGGGGTCCTTTGTGTGTGTCCGGGGCCG
>CAZCJJ010000010.1:30059-40110 GCA_964499045.1 uncultured Opitutales bacterium
TGCAACCAACTTTTTCCGGGCGGCCGGATTCACGGAATCCCCGCTTCCGGGCGGTGTTGGGGAAACCCCAGCCCAGGTGGTTGAGGCCACCTTGAAGGCTCTGGTCTCAGGGCGTTCGCTGCTTGTTTCCGGCTGGTCAAACAAGATCATGGCCTTTTTCTCCGGAAAAATGCCCAAGGTCCTTGTGACCTGGTTTTCCGGTGAGCTTCTGCGGCGGATACGGAAGCCATGAGCCGGAATTACCGTGATTGGCCTGAATTCGGTCCGGATGCGGATCTGATTGATCCCGGCGAGTTGCCCCAATGGATACTGGAGGACAGCCCGGATGTCCTCGCCATCGACAAACCGGGCTGGGTGGTCTGTCATCCTTCCAAGAACGGCCCGTGGTCCAGTTTGGTCGGGGCTTGCCGGGAATGGACGGGACTGGAAACTTTGCATTTGGTCGCGAGGCTGGACCGGGAAACCAGTGGTGTGATCCTGATGGCCAAACACCGTGCCGCAGCCCGGAGCCTGCAAATGGCGATTGAGGCTAGACAGGTCGGGAAACGTTACTTTGCGATTCTGAAAGGGGTTTTGACGGATCCGGTGAAGGTGGACCAACATCTGGCGAAGGACCTTGAATCGGCGGTCGCGGCAAAGGTGGCAGTGCGCCGCTCAAACAGCTCCAAACGGGCGGTCACGACTTTCCGTCCCTGCCTCTGGAATGACCGCTATACCTTGGTTGAGATCGGACTGGAAACCGGCCGTAAGCACCAGATCCGGGCGCACGCCGCCTGGCTGGGGCATGCGGTGGTCGGTGACAAAATCTATGGCCCGGACGACACCCTCTTTCTCGAATTCATCGAACAAGGGTGGACTTCGAGACTGGAAACGGCCCTGCCCATGCGGAGGCAGGCCCTGCATGCGGCGGAATTACGGTTTCCCGACGGAAAAATCTGGCGGGCTCCGTTGGCTTGGGACATGGCGGCTTTTTGCTGTGAACAGTTTGGCCTCACCCCGGAAAAGCTGGCGGCGGATCTGGATTTCCCGGTTGCGCTGGAGAGTGGCGAAGTGCTTACAGCCCGGGGTTGCATTTGCCCTGACCCCCTCCATACTGATACGTTTTTCCCGAATTCCATGAATCAGGTACGTGTACGTTTTGCGCCCAGTCCGACAGGCTTCTTCCATATAGGGAGTGCCCGGACGGCTTTGTTCAACTGGCTTTATGCCCGCCATACCGGGGGCACCTTTGTTTTGCGAGTTGAGGATACCGACAAGGAACGCAACACCCCTGAGGCCCTTGGGGCACTGCTGGAGGGTATGCGCTGGCTGGGACTGGACTGGGATGAGGGCCCTGAAAAAGGCGGCGACTACGGCCCCTATTTCCAGAGCGAACGCACGGCAATCTACGGGGAATACCTGCAGAAACTGCTTGATAAGGGCCGTGCCTATGAGAAGGACGGAGCGGTTTATTTCCGCCTCGAAGGGGAACGCTACAGCGAGTTTGACACCTACAAACAGGCTGAGCTGGAGAAAGTAAGGACCCGCCCCGTTGTGATCGAGGATGCCGTGCGGGGGAGGGTGGAGCGTTCAGTGGAGCAGGATTTTGTCCTGCGCCGTTCCAACGGCGATTTCGGGTTTCACTTTGTCAATGTGGTGGACGACATCACCATGGCCATTACCCATGTTATCCGGGGAGAAGACCACCTCTCCAACACCGCCCGCCATGTTGAGCTTTATCAGGCTTTTGGGGCTCCGGTGCCGATCTTTGCCCATATACCGCTTATTCTCAAGAGCGATGGCAAGGGCAAGATGAGCAAGCGGGAGAGCGGGGCCCTGATCGAAGAGTACGTCCGCCGCCACTTTCTGCCGCAGGCGGTCCGTAATTTCCTCTGTCTGCTCGGTTGGAACCCCAAGGATGACCGGGAAATTATGCCGATTGAGGACATCATTGAGAAATTCGACTTCCCGGGCATCAACAAGGACGGGGCCCGCTTTGACGAAAAGAAACTTGCCCATATCAACACCGAATACCTGCGGGCGCTTCCTCCGGAAACCTTTTGCTGGATGGCCGCACCCATACTCGAAGAGGCCGGGGTTCTGCCGTCCGGGACGGAGGAGGATTATTTACAGCAAGTACTGGCTCTCGCCCAGGAAAAGGCGCGTGATCTGGAAGGACTGCCCGAACTGGTCAGCTATTTCTTTGCCGACAATTTCCCAATCGATAACAACGCGCGGGAGCGGGTCTTTAAAAAAGGAGAACCTTTGGTCTGTCTGGAGGAAGCACTCACCGCTTTGTCCGCCCTGGAAGATTGGAGCGGGGACAATATCGGCGCCACTCTCGAATGCTTGGCCGTGGAAAAAGGCCGTAAGAAATTTGATTACTTCCCCATCCTCCGCCTTGTCGTCAGCGGCCAGGGAGGGGGACCCGACTTGCTTGGCATGTTACAGGTCCTCGGACGTGATCGCGTCCTCAAAAGAATTGAAAACTGGGAAAACTAAACCATGAGCGAAGAAACCGTTTCCAAACATTTTATTCAGCAAATCATCATCGCGGACCGTGAACGCGGTCTGCATGAGGGAAGAGTGCATACCCGTTTCCCTCCGGAACCGAATGGCTACCTCCATATCGGTCATGCCAAGTCGATCTGCCTGAATTTCGGCATGGCCCGCGAGTTCCAGGGACTGTGTAACCTTCGCTTTGATGACACCAATCCGGAGAAAGAGGACACGGAGTACGTCGACTCGATTAAGGAAGACGTTCGTTGGCTCGGTTTCGAATGGGCCCAGGAATGCTATGCCTCCGATTATTTCCCCCAGCTCTTCGAATGGGCGTTACAATTAATCCGTGAGGGTAAGGCCTACGTCTGTGATCTGAGCCCGGAGGATATCCGTGCTTACCGGGGGACCCTGACCGAACCGGGGCGGCCGAGTCCTTTTCGCGATCGCACTCCCGAAGAGAGTCTGGAGTTGTTCGAGCGCATGCGTTCGGGGGAGTTCAAGGAAGGCGGAAAATCATTGCGGGCCAAGATAGACATGGCCCATCCCAACATGGCGATGCGGGATCCGGTGATTTACCGGATCAAACATGTGGCCCATCACCGCACCGGTAATGAATGGTGCATTTATCCATCCTATGATTTTGCCCACGGCCAGAGCGACTCACTGGAAAAAATAACCCATTCCATCTGTACTCTGGAATTTGCCGATCACCGTCCGCTTTATGACTGGTTTATTGAGCAACTGCGAATTTTCCCTTCCAAACAGTACGAGTTCGCCCGCCTCAATCTCACCTACACCGTGATGAGCAAACGCAAGCTGCTTCAGCTTGTGCAGGAAAAACATGTGAGCGGGTGGGATGATCCCCGTATGCCGACGCTTTCCGGTTTGCGTCGCCGGGGCTATACGCCGGAGTCGATCCGCAATTTCTGTGAACGTATCGGGGTTACCAAATTCAACTCCCTCACTGATCTCGGCTTGCTGGAATTCAGCATCCGGGACCATTTGAATCGTGTGGCTCCACGCAGGATGGCGGTGCTCAAGCCGCTCAAGGTCGTACTGACGAATTATCCGGAAGACGCCAGCGAAACCATGGAGGCGGTCAATAATCCCGAAGACCCCTCATCCGGCACCCGACAGATTCCTTTTGGCCGGGTAATCTATATTGAGCAGGATGATTTCCTCGAAGATGCTCCGAAAAAGTTCTTCCGCCTGGCACCAGGTCGCGAGGTTCGCCTGCGCTACGCCTACATCATCCGTTGTGATGAGGTCATTAAGGATGCGGACGGTAAGGTTGTGGAGCTTCGCTGCTCCGTGGACAAGGATACGCTTAACAAAAACCCGGAAGACCGCAAGGTGAAGGGGGTCATTCACTGGGTTCCGGAAAAGGAGAGCATCCTCGGCGAAGTACGCCTTTACGACCGCCTCTTCACCGTTGAGCGCCCGGATGCGGACAAAGAGAAGAGTTTTCTGGAATACCTGAACCCAGACTCACTCAAGACGGTCCAAGCCATGCTGGAGCCTGTTCTGGGCGAACACGTCCCCGGTGAAAGTGTCCAGTTCGAACGCCTTGGCTATTTCTGTGTGGACAAAACCTCCACCCCCGGCAAACCGGTCTTCAACCGGACAGTCACCCTGAAAGACACCTGGGCCAAGGTCGCTGCGAAACAGTAGGCTGAAACTTCAGTGAAGCCGTTTCAGGCTGAAGGCAAAACACACCCGCCCCGTTCACGGAGATATGCGGGCTATGCTGCTTGCCTTATCACCAGATAAGGAAATGAAGCGGGAAAACCGCCTCAGGCGGTGCCGGGTTGGATGGCGTTTTGATAGGCCAATTCCTGTTTGGCCAGGGCGAGATCGGATTCTGTCATGATGCGGACCAGATCCTTGAATTTGACCTTGGGTTCCCAGCCGATCTGCTTCTTGAGCTTGGAAGGGTCTCCGATCAACAGGTCCACCTCGCTGGGACGTTCGTAGCGGTTATCATACTCCACAAACTCCTCCCAGTCCAAGTCGAGCAGGGCAAAGCACTCGCGGCAGAAGTCGCGCACGGAATGGGTTTCACCAGTGGCGCAAACATAGTCATCCGGTTTGTCCTGTTGGAGCATCAGCCACATGACCTCGACATATTCCTTGGCGTAGCCCCAGTCCCGCTGGGCATCAAGGTTGCCGAGGAAGAGCTTGTCCTGAAGGCCGAGCTTGATGCGGGTGGCGGCCCGGGTGATTTTGCGGGTGACAAAGGTTTCTCCCCGCCTGGGGCTTTCATGGTTGAAAAGGATGCCGTTGCTGGCGTGCAGGTTGTAGGCCTCCCGGTAGTTGACGGTTAGCCAATAGGCGAAGACCTTGGCACAGCCATAAGGGGAGCGGGGGTGAAAGGGGGTGGTTTCCTTTTGTGGAACCTCATGGACCTTGCCGAACATCTCGGAAGAACTGGCTTGATAATAGCGGACATCCTGCGTCAGGCCGGCCTCGCGAATAGCCTCCAGAATACGGACGGAGGAAAGACCTGAAACATTCCCGGTGTATTCGGGGATATCAAAGGACACACGGACATGGCTTTGCGCACCGAGATTATAAATCTCGTCCGGCTTCAATTCATAAAGCAGTTTGACCATTTGGACGGAGTCGGCGAGGTCACCGTAATGCAGGAAGAGGCGTGTGCCGTGGATATGCGGGTCGCGGTAGAGATGATCAATACGACTTGTATTGAAGGTGGAGGCCCGGCGAATAATGCCGTGAACCTCATAGCCCTTTTCGAGGAGGAATTCTGCCAGATAGGAACCATCCTGGCCCGTGATGCCGGTAATCAGTGCGCGTTTCATGGTGCCATCATAGCAAAGAATTTGAATCTTGTCTTTGCGCATTAACGCAAAAATAATAGTCAAATATGCGCAAATTGAGAAAAGGGGGCTATCAGGACAGGCGATTTTCTGCCAGTAGCGTTACGCGGGTGGCGGTGACCTTTGACGTGGATTTTCATTTGAGCATGGACATTTTCGAAGGCATCCGGCGGGAGGTGGAGGTTCGGCGCTTGGGCTGGGAGTTGATTCCCTTGCCGCTTGGGTTCGAAGGCACCTTGCGGGAATGGGTGGCGATGGGGCGGATCGACGGTGCGATTGGCCATTTTGTCAGTGATTCATGGTTGCGGGGTTTGCCGGCCTTTCCGGCGGTGAATATCTCCCAGCTTTCGCTGGTTAACTCGGTCGATACCGTTGGAGTGGATTGTGAGGAGGCAGGGAAGCAGGCGGCGGAGGCGCTGGCAGGGCTGGGTTTAGCATCCCATGTGTTTCTCGGGCTCCGGGGGCAGGAGGGGTCGGCGCGACTGGAGAAGGCGTTTATGGAGGTGATGTCCCGGCACGGACTGGCGGTGACTCGGTTAATGGGCCGTTTGCCGGTGAACTGGAGTGAGGATTTGAAGTACTTGCCCCGACCCCTTGGCTTGTTTGCTGTGCAGGACAGCCTGGCCCGTGAAGTTGTGGAATATGTACGTAAGCTAGGCTGGGCTATACCGGAAGAGATAGCCCTGTTGGGGGTAGGTAATGTGGCCTATGAGTCGGTACGGGCGGGAGTCGGCCTCAGCTCACTGTCTCTGCCGGGGCAGGCGATGGGGAAGGAGACGGTGGCTCTTTTGGGTCGGCGCCTGGCAGGCGAATCAGGTGATCCGGTTCAAGTCTGGCTTCCCCCGGGTGACATTGTCTGGCGGGAAAGTCTTTTGAGGAAGGGCGGGAACGAGGATTGGGTGGTCAAGAAGGCTTTGAGTTTGATCTGTGAGCATCCGGCTTCGATTCACTCTGTCGGTGAGCTGGCCCGTCGGACCGGGGTGTCGCGGCGCACGCTGGAAATGCGTTTTCAGGCCTTTGCGGGTGAGACGCCCTATGAGGCAATTCAACGCGAGCGGATGACTCTTGCCTGTGAGCTACTGGAGCAGACCACCCTCAAAGTGCATGAGGTTGCGCGGGATTGTGGGTTCTCCGGACAGCACGCTTTTTCGTCGTCGTTTAAGAAGAGACATGGCTGTTCGCCTTTGAAATGGCGCACCCTGCATTCAACCTGACGGGTAGGGGTACTTGCACATTAAAATAAACCGCCCTGAAGGGGTGCAGGACAAAATTTTTCCCAATCGCTCTCATGCGGCGTTTCTTTGATCCCAGTACTGGTCAAACCGGTCGCTGCAGAGAGCCGCTCTGATTGCGAGGACATTTTCGACTCCGGGGGTGGACCAAAACATTCCTGATTGTTTGGCCCGTTTACCGACGACGCACTTGCAGCCAGCTTCGACAACGCCCGAACCGTAAAAGTAGCCCTTACTTTTGTAGGTTCCATAAAGCATGCGGTGCTTGTTATTTTCGAAGTAGTTGATTTTTGCACACAAAGACTCGTCATCCCCCTGCAGGGCGCAGGCCTTGCGCATCTGTTTGATGGCCAGCACAACCTTATCATCGAAGAACAGTTTTTTCCATCGCCGCAGCTGCCTGTCGGCCTCTTTACTACCTTTGCCGTAGAGGATGTCGACGATCTCGGTGAGGTATTCATGAGCGTGATAATAATCGAGGATTTCAACAGCTCCAACAAAACAGGTACGTGCCGTTTCCCATATCCATGCCGCCCCGTCGGCAACAAACACGACCTCCTGTGCACGGCCCATTCCACGGCGGTAGGCTTCTTGACGAAGAAGCGGTCCGAACTCGTGACTGCGCCGCATTGTTGCGATGTACGAAGTTGAGTCGCAGTCACGGAAGGGATCCTGATCCGCTTTGGGATGCTGCGTGAAGATGCAACCCACTTTAACCTCTTTGGTTTTGGCCTCCCCGTCAGCCCCCTTGCCGCGCGTCTGCAACAGCTCGCTTCTTCTCATGGGAACACCGGTGCCGTCGCAGCTGATGTACATCCGCGGCACCGACTTGATGTGTTCCCCTGCCTGCTCGCTTTCAAGTTCGCCCCGCATCCGGGGGCCTATTCGCAAGACCATGCGGTTTATTTCACGCGCTCCTACTTCGATCCCGGCGTAGGCCTTCAGGTCCGCACTGCTCTCTTCGTAGGACTCACGGGCTCCGGCGCGGCACATCAACCGCACTACGCCGGGAGTATACCCGTTTTCCAGCCCAAGGGCCATGTCCATCGGATAGCGTCCGCTGTGGCACGAAGGGTTATAGTAATACCGGCGATGAATCCGTACCGGACCAAAAAGACTCACAACGGTCTTCTCGTGACAACCCCCGCTTTTTTCACCTGGCAGCTTCTCCTCTGCGTTGACAGGGGTCTGCGGATCATTCAACAGCGATTCCAGTAAACCAATTGCATCGGCATAAAGGGCAGACTTAAGCCCCTGTTCAATCCACTCCATGTTACTTGCGCCTTCGGTTGCCAAACGCAGCCGCGCAAATTTAATAAAGCGCTCGGTCTCGCGGAGTTGTTCGTCACCGGCTGCTACGCAGAGTTTTTTTTACTGTCTTCTTCATCCCGTTCCTGCTCGGTCATCGCCACAGTCGCCTCGATATATTCATCGGAAAGTTTCTTGAAGTGGTCCATTCCCTCAATGCCTTCACGCAACCGTTGCGCCTCTTCGGAGTTGACCCGCCGCGATACATTCTTTCCTGCCGACCATTGCTGGTGCTTATAATAAGGCCCCAGACGCTTCTTCTCCCCGTCAATCTCTCTGTCCCTGTACTCCTCGCTCAAACGCCCGCGATGCATGCGGGTGATCTTGCCCATTTCATTCAACAGTTGTTCTCTCTTGGTTTGGTAAGTGCTCATGCATGCCAATAATGTCTAGCTGCTAGACATTGTCAAGGCTGAAAAGCAGGCTTTCGCGGACTGTGGAAGGAAATTGTCGTACACCCCTAAATTGCTTGGAGACATCAAATAGCTTGACAGGAATCCATCCTCAGTGAGCTCTGAGGCATCAAGCACTTTGACTCGAAATTTTGCCTCGTCGGGTATAAGGGGAGAGCCGATCAGCGTTCCTACAGTGAAGAATAGGAGTAATATCGTGATAGAATTTTTCATATTTTTTTGCGAACGTTTCAGGTCAGAGACCGGAGCAGCTGGCGCGGAGCGTGCGCAGCACGATCCGTGACAGCTGTGGAGGTTCTCTGTAGCGCATTGTTGGGCCCCTTTTACATTATTTGAATGCAAATGTCGCAATCATCGCTCTTACGTCCGCAAGACATGCGGGGCCAATCCGATGGGGTCTGGCCGTGTTTTGTTAGTAGATTCAAAGACGAGAGTTTCTGGATTTACGTCTAAATTAAAAGAATAGAATGATTTGATAAATTCGATGCGACGGACGAAGTATGCAAAAAACTAACAAAACACGGCCAGACCCCCTCGGGTCGCCTCTCGGCGCCATTGATCACATGGTGCAACGCTCCGGGATATTCGATCCGCAACTTCCTTGCCATGCCTATACCTCAATCCTCCAATCCCTCCCTTTTCAAACCAAAAAACTAACAAAACACGGCCAGACCCCCTGGATCGGACTTGCGGGCAGTCACCCAACTCGTCGCCGTAGCCCCAATACCATTATCATCACACCAAGCCCGGTAAGCAATGCGTAGGAGGAAGGCTCAGGCACCGCGGTGATACCGATATTTCCCTCCGACCACGAAGCGTTCGAATAAGTCGCCAGCAAGTAGTTGTCGGTTCCGCTGCCATCCAGATCCAAGGTGCTCGCACCACCAAAGGTATAAACACCGCTGACCAACGGATCCACCCCACTGTAACCAAACAACTCCCGAGTAATCGCGAGATGATTGCTCACCCCCAATTTTTGCAGATAAGCGGCACACTCGGCGGGCGAGTTAATCCCGATGCTGTTGAGATAAGAGATCGTGAGATAAGCGCCAAATTCCACCCCACTGCCATTGGTTCCGTTGAAATTGACTCCGGCCAACGGTAAATCCCCCGCATAGGAACCATTCAAAGTGGCGATATCGCCCCAATATCCATTGGTGCGAAACACCGTGCCCTTGAAGTTATGACTACCCCCCGTTTCGATAATCAAACCAAAGGCCCCGTTGAGGGTCGCACCGGTGCTGTCTGAGCCAGAGGCCACAGGATTCACCGTGCTGGCACTGATCGTAAGCGTGCCCGCGCCGCTATCGTAAGTGTAACCGGTCAAGTCCCCCCCGGTATAGGCTACGTAACGGGGCAGTGCCGAGAAACCGGTGAAATGCAACGTCAGCTCCGTGCCTGAGGCCAAATCCGTGCCGCCAAGATCATAGCTGCTCGTGCCGCTGGGAACTTCCTTGGCAAACCCAAAAATAAACTGGCTACCACTGAGCGTGCTCGCGGCATACGCGGTGGTGCCATCAGGCGTGGCATCCGTGCGAAACGGATCCGGGCCAGTGCCGGCACCCGCAAATGAATTCGCCGCCGCGCCCCAGCTTGAACCGGTCGTCGTAAACGTGATCTGGGCCTGGGCCATCCCAATGACACACAAAGCAGGCACGAGGAAACGAAAGCACATTTTCATGATCCCCTTTATAACATAAAAAAAGTATAATACCAGCAATATAAGGGTGCAGGACAAATTTTTTCCAAAACCTTCTCAAGCTGCGTTTCTTTGATCCCA
>CAZCJJ010000011.1:0-39415 GCA_964499045.1 uncultured Opitutales bacterium
CAGGGCTCGGCTCTGGTAGCCTGCTCAAGTGGAGACCGTGGCGCTGGAGTCGGATTCGGATTCCCACGTGCAATCGCTGAGAGTTGTTCGGGTATCATCCCTTAATCTCCAAAGGTGTAAAGGATCGGAGAAACACGGTTCCCGGAACCAGAGGCTTGCACCGCTGGCCTCGTGGCTTCCAGCACTGATACCAACGCCGCCACCCGGTGGCACAGGTGCGGCGGTAATTGGACCGCGGACCTGTGCCTTTGAGAATCTGTGCCCCGTGGATACGCATCTTTGAGATGAAACGTCTCGCCGCGGCGACACTGTCAAAGACGAAAATTGGTCCACATTGCGGTACTGTTGTCTCCCCAATCTTATATTCCAAGATAAACATCGCGGGTGGGGTATCCCAAAATAGGGAACAGGTGCTCGTGCCAACAGCGGTAGTTACCTTGTAATAATACTTAGTCATGTCCACAGCCTTTCAGTGACCCGATCCCGTGCCACGGAAACTAGTTCCGGAATCCGATCAATTAGCACACAGTCGATCCCCAGTTCCCGACAAGCCACACCAGTGGTACCGGTGCCACAAAACGGATCCAGGACCAAGTCCCCCGGAGCACAATGCGCGCTAACAATTCGCCGAAGCAGTGCAATGGGTTTCTGCCACTCAATGCCAGTATTCTCCTTTGAGGTTTTGTGAACCACACCTATGTCAGTCCAGACATCGGTGTACACCGACCTAGTTTTCAGCCCTTCGCCGAGAAATGTGGATTTCGCGTAGGTGCAATCCAGAACCTCGGGAGCCAGCCACTTCCATCGGTGACCGCGAGAGAAGAAGAGGATGTCGTCGTGTTTCCGCGCCCAGCAGTTCGTCCCGCGACCACCCCAATTGTAGGACCAGATAATCCAATTCTGCAACTGGAGTCCGAGCCGGGCCCCTTCAGCCCGGATTTCGCAAACCCGTCGCCCATCGGTATGTACATACAGCACACCTTCGGGAGCAAGTAGCCGGGCACAGTCACTCATCCACGAGAGGTCCGGGTCGTCAAACATCATATCTGCGTAGATGAGTTCAACGGTTCCCGACGGAATCCAGGACATGACTTCCCGATTGTCGCCGCAAAGAGTAGCGATCATCAATAGTGGCAGCTAGACGAGGACGCCGATGCGGGCCGCAGCTTCTCAATGGCCATAGCAGCATCGGCTGGTGTCAGCACACCGAGTCGCACCTGTTCGAGGATTGCTTCTAGTTTTGGATCCATCAGTTGCCACCCTTCGTAAATAAGACCGTCATAGTAGAGGACTGGTTTCGAGAAGCCAGTTGGATTACGCGGACACGCGCGTCTTATTGTCTGTTGCCCGCACATCAGCCGTATGTTCACAGGCAGCCCCAGTATGACAGTGTCAATGGAACACCCTTGGCAATAAGGATCGTAATCCGGGGACTCCGCTAGGCTGACAAAAGATTCGTCGGCGAACTTGAGTTCCGCAAAGCGAACGGATTGGGCACCAGTAGCTTTGGCCCAGGAGACGTACTTGCGCATCTCTGCTTTAGTGTCCACATAGCCGCGAATGCAGTTGCAGTTGAAGCGTACTCGACCTCGGATTCCGGAAACATGATTGAGTTGTGGGTACACGCCCACAATGTCAAAGTTCCTTTCCATATCATAATGATGTATGGAAATGTTCACGCCATAGGCATCACGGCACACTTCCAGATTACTGCCATTCGTCGTAACCCAGGCTCGGCGTCCGGCAGCCTGTAGCGCAGTAATTATCTCTCGGATATGCGGGTGTAGAGTTGGCTCCCCACCCAGGAGGATCACATTCCGCCGGCCAGTGCTAAGAGCCATGTCAACAAGTGTCTGCCACGGTGCGTGCTGCGTAGGATGCCAGCCTCGCTTCTCCACACACCAAGAACAATGACCATTGCATTTGTCTGTCAAATTGACTTCTAGCCAATCGGTATATGCTCCACCGCAAGCGTTATGTGGGTGTGGTAATGTCATCGGTTATTCTGGTTCCACGAGCGTATAGCTGCTGTAATCGCAGCCCCGAACGTTCGACCTTCATCCCAATGATATGGGGTACTGTGTCGCCGTCCTTGGATAATAGAGTATTCGCATTCGGCGACAGCCGTAAATGTCCTCCCTTCGCGTTGCAGTCGAAACAGTGGCATCCCGTTGCATTCCTTACATTTCCTAATCATGCTCCTTGGCCTCCTGCCCATTCAAGAGCAGTGGAAGCCCGCGACCGTTGCCAAGGAATACCATTTTCGCGTTGGCACTCCTAGCCAGGTTTTCAGTGGCTTCGATGCCTTTCCAGTCCAGAAGCCCAGGAGTAATCCCCTCGCTGACAATCTTCTGGAAGTCGGCGATGCCTTTGGCTTCGATGCTCTTCCGCTCGGCTTCTTGTCGTTCCTTCTCCAGGACAAATTGCATTTGCTGCGATTCCTGCTCACGTTTGAGCTTCTCGGAGATCGCCGCACTGACAACATCTGGTAGCTTGATGTGTCGCAGCAGCACCTGTTGGGCCGTAATCCATTTGTTGGGACAGGTGGCCCGAAACCGAGCCAAGATTGCCTCTTCCAGGACAGCCCGTTGCGCGCTGTAGAGAGCCTTGGCCCCGAAACTCGCTGTCATCTCCCGAATCGCAGATCGGAATTGCGGGATTATGCAAATCTCCTGGTATTGCAGTCCGAAGGCCTTATATGTGCCGATGGCCCCTTCGGGTTGTAGCGCCGCGAGAAGAGACACCTCAACTTCGACAATCAACCCCTCGGCTGTTGGCGTGGATGCCGTCTCTTTGATCTCCACCGTCCGCGTAGACATTTTCCACACCAGTGCCCCCGGCTTCACCCAGGAGAGTCCTGGTGACAGGGCTTTATCATTTACGCTTCCTAGGAAATCAACAACGCCAACATGCCCAACGGGCACTACTGTGCTGCTGAGAATGATGATAGTGCCAATTACCACGCACACAACATCTTTGGCCCTGATAATCACAGATTCATCTCCCAATAGAGCAGTGTCACTGTTTCAAGTCGCTGCCGCGCAACGCCGAGACCCTCAACTTGCTCCCCAAGGCGTGTCCACCATCTGTCATTGATGCGGAAGATCCTTTTCTGTTCGTGAAGTTTCATTGCCGCGGCCTCTGGTGCTTGTCTACCAATGTAGTAGTCTCGCCCATCGACGGAGAACCAGCCATCACGAATTTTGTAGCTCCTGTGAATCATTGGCGACAAGTAGCTTTGACAAACCAACCCTGGCCTCGACGACACTTGTCCACAGTCCACGCACGTTGTCCAGTTGAGATCAAGATTCAGTACCCGATAAGGACCAAGCAACACGAGGCGCTGCCCATTGAGCAGCGTGTTCAGCCCCTTGAGGCCACGAAACAGTGGATATGCGCGAAAGGCTTTGTAGTTGAATTCGTCGCCATCCACAATCCCACGCCACGGCCGATCAAGGATCGCGTATCCGTTTTCGTTTGTAAAGATCTTCATCAGTGAACTGCCTCGATGGCTCGACGCATAAGCTCCACGTCTCGGAGCATGTGCATCTTGGTTTTGAGAATCTGTAGGCTCTCGGCCCAGGTGCTTAGTCTCCCACACTTACAGTCTGAGTCATAAAGCCTGTCAAGCGTGATGTCGGGTATCTTTCGGCACCACGGACACTTCATCTTTGGCTTCCGTAACTCGTCACAGATGTTTGTAATCGTTGTCTGCCGCTCAGCCGCTACAACAGACTCATTGGCCGCGACATAGCTAACTTTGAATCCACAAGCACATTTCGCCCGAGAGAATCGCCCTTCGTGTTCCCAGGTGAATGTGTTCTCACTCTTGCAATTAGGACACTTGACCAAGGTGGCGCCTCCATTCTGAATCCGCATGGATAGTAGCCAGTTCCGCAACGTTCTCTTGACACCGACGCGGGGACCTATTACCGCAGACACACCGAATCTCGGATTCCCATTTCTTGACAGATTTCCGAAACCGCAACAGTAGCCGCGGATCCCGGCCACAGAGACAACAATGCGGCACTACCGGCCCAGGGGAGCGGTATTGCCTGTGCAAGTACATCATGGTCACAACGCTTCCAGTCTTCCGGGAAATGCGGTTCGCAAAGTCCTCGGCACCCGAAGTGCGGACAAGTGGTAACACAGTCACAGATATTCATTTGTATTCCCTCGCCCAGCGAATGTGTCCTACAAGGAAATGAAGCACCTTTCGCCAATTTGGTTCCCGATCTCGGATATAGCCATAGGGGATTGATTCCCATGTGGATCCAAGGGAGATAGCGTCAGTAACCTCCCTGGCGGTCACGCCGCCATAAGGTGTGCTTAGGCATCCAAACATTTTCCACTTTCCCCTGAGGATGCAGACTTCACACCTCTTTGGTACCATGTCTTCGGCATCAACACCTGCAACTTGAGCCGCGGTTAGGCAAGGCGCGCAACCAATCTCGGATACCGCCTCCCCGTATCCGGTCCGCGAGAGTGCAGTCCGGAGTAGCGAGAGGTATCGTTTCTCTACCAAGGCGGCTTCTTCTGGTGTCACCCGATCTCCCCCTTGTTGACGATCACGCGTCCGGTTTCCGAAACCCGTCCCACAGTTCCCCCCTCCATGAGGCGCTCGATCACGCCGTGGAGTACGCCCACGTGGTTGTAACAGGCGGCATACCAGCCCCAAGCCTCATCTCGCGACGTGTTGATGACTTTGGCTGCCTGCCAGGCGGCATAAGCCTTCCGAATCCGCGCCCGATCCTTTGGCTCTGTTCCCACACCCCGAACCTCGCAGTCTTTGAGCGGTGCCGTGAGGTCTCCAAGCGGGTGCACGATTTCAACAATCCGACCGCCAATCGCCTCAGGGTAGGCCTCACAGATCGCGCCAACCGTGTCCGAGGTCGGGGACCAGTATGAATTGCGGGCCGTCAGGATGATAATCATATCAGGCTCCTCAAAATATTCAAAGCTGCCGCGTCAGAGCTTGCGGCTTTCAACCTGGCCAATACCCTGCGGATTTTCAACTCAATAGCAAGCCCCTCATTTGACGATGCTGACCACGTCTCTTCACACGTTTGACATTCTGCAGTGTAGTTATCTGACGTCTTACGAAGTCTCAGTGGGTGACCGACTGGACAAATGGCAAAGGAGTCCGCCCAGAGTGACTCTGCGTAACTCATTGCCGCATTATATCCGTGCTCTGAGACAGTAACTTGTCTCTTGCATAACAGACATTGTGTGTCAAGCTCCCGTTCTCCGGCAATGTCTTGATACTGGATCACAGTAATTGGCTGCTTACAATTAGGACACTGCATGTCTGACCTCTATGGCCAGCGTCTCGGGAACAAAGTTGACACAGCTTTTCAAAAGCCGTAACAATCGCACGATCTTATTCCAGTCATTGGCACTTGCCGCGTGTCTCCCACAGGCCTGGCAGTAGAACTTGTCGTCTGCTGTCCCGCCACAGATACAGTGAGCCAGGTGTTTCGAGTTCCATGTGTGGATGATCTCGTCCAATTCGTCATGAATATCCTTAATGATTCGTCTCTCGACATGTTTGAGGCACTTTGGGCAGCTCATTTGAATCGTATTATCGTATGTGCAGATACGCAAGTTGATAAGACCCCATCCACAGCTACAAGGAATCAGCAACGCAGTCCTCTCTTTCTCATTTGGCGAAGTCCGGTTTCCGAAATCTCGCGCCAGGAACACGGCGACTGTCTCCGATTGAGACAGGTTCGGCGAATCAATCCGCAATCTGATTCAGTTGTGGCTAGGTCCAGAAGTTGGGCATCTGGTACCTCGTCAACATGCGCTTTCATAACCACAACAGTACTCCCACAAGCCAACCAATTGTGATCACGGCGACAATCCATTGTTCTGTTGTAAACATTTGACTATAGCCTCGTGTATCTTGAATTTCAACTGTGTCGCCGCCGGACACATGCAGACATGGGAAACCGCTCCCCGGAAGTTGCAGCGCCCTTCAATTACAAATTTATGAGGACAGTTCTCCACATTGCCATCACAATAGATCTCCGGTTCGCCAATCCTCATTTCAGCAACTCTTGGATCTCGCGCCACTGCTCGGGCGTAGTGTCATCTTTGCTCTGAATCCGCTGCAAGTAATCCCGATACCGCTGTAAGGTTACTTTTAGACTCGGATTCTCAGAATCCCACTTGCCAACGACAAGGGCCACTGTCTCAGATGGGGCGAGTTTGTCTGTTGTCAGCGCCACCCGTTTGCCACAACCCGAGCAGGTGATAGCGGCTTCGTGTGCACTAAAGTATCCTGTCCAACAAACAGTACCACATCTCGAACAGGCATTCATCATTCGCCCTCCACACCAGGAAGCCGCCTTGAACTTCTCACCAGCACCAGCATTTTCGTCGTGAAGAAGCCGTACAGCTTTCCGTAACCTGTTGATGTACTCAGCGATTGTGGCGCGGTAATCGCCAAATCCGGTGTCCGAGTAGCAGAGCCACTTGATAGCCTCGGTGATACGTGTATGGAACGTCCGGCAGGCTATCTGCTTGTCGGGGTCTCGGGTGTAGGTATGCACCCAAGTCGCTTGGACCTCAGAGTCACCCACCGGTACGTTGTCGCGGTGGTACTCGACAGTGTGATCCCGCCAATCCCAGGAGTCGTAATGCTCATCCTGGTAGTCTACGATCTGAGCCATGACAGCCATGAGGCTGGGGCCAGCGAAGGTTTCGATAACCTTACCGTTGGCGTCTTTGAGAATACTCTTATAGGCTGTCACCATTCCCACTCCTTAAGGAACTTCAAGGCAGCGCAGTAATCGCGCATACAAAAAGCTGTCATGTCCTTTGGCTCGTCCTGGACATTTCCTAGGCATAGTAGGTGAACACCGCCACAGTTTCCCCATCCAGCTTCAGGAAACCGAGCACGTCAGTCTCGGAGATAAAGTACTTCCCCGCGGGAAACTGATCCCGGAGCCAGGCTAGGTGCTGAGGAGCAATGTGCCCAAGGCGGTTGCAAGAAACCATTTCCGTTTTGGAGAGACATGACTCAAGGGAGCGGAGCATCAGCGAATCCAGTTCAAATCGTTTCCCATAGAACGGGCACCGTCCCTTGACAGCAAGAAGCCCGTCCACCCACCAGTCTGTGTACTTGGCATATTTCCCCCCGTAGGCTTTGAAACGCGGTGCGGGCGTCGTCGGCGGTGGAACCGCGCGCTGCGTTTGGAAGCTTCGCAAAAGCCGTGACCCTGGAGCCTCGGCTACGCCTTCGCCGACGAGGACGATGTCTCGGGAACTCCGCACTCGGCAACGGGCGGCGGTGAGTGTGGGGTAGCTGAAGATCGGCTCTCCGTGAGCCGTAGTCACGTCTCCGGGGCTGTAGAAATATGTCCCGTCGTACCCATTGCTGTCTGCGATGATGTAGCATTTCATGGTTTCAGAAACCTTTCTCGATATTCCTCAGGGAGCTGGCTCGCCACGGTAAGCAGGTGCTTGATAATGGCGTCCTTCATCAGATTGCTTCCTCAGCCAGAAGCCAGGATGGTGCCCCTTCAGTATCCCAACCATCTGGTTCTACTCTCTTGCCCAGGACACTTCTCGCTACACCAGTAGTGGCCATCTTGGTCAGCGCCGAGATGCTGGGCGGCTTTGGGAAACCCTTCAACAGCCTATGAAGTCTTGAGATGTGAATACGATGGCAGGAGTCGTTGAACCAGATTTCAGCTAGGTACGGCGTCGATTGGATGAAAGTCACAGTAACTCTAGCACCTGTTGGAGTAACTGTGCCATCTTTCCAGGGGATGGTGCTAATAGTGACGTATTTTCGTCCTAACATGGTAACACTCCAAAGCTATGGTTACCGTCAATGAACAAAGCGTCTACTGTCACGTCACTTCCTCCAGGAGCGTGATTGAGCGACAGTAAACTGTACCGTCAGGCGCAAGGGTACGAGACAATGTGGTTCCCCCTTCCCAAAACCGCCTAATGCGGCGAGAATCCGGTGTTGAAGCCATCTCCAAGTCTCCAGATTGCTCGACAACATCCGCCTCAGCCTCGTAGATTTGCAACACATGCCACCCAATACGATACGGTGCCACAAAAACTTGGGCACTGGCAAGATCGCGAAATGCAAAGAGATACCCAATTGGCGGCAGTGTAGTCTTGCCGATGGCATACTCACAAGCCATTTCGTCCATAGGCCCAATGGACAGCAGTTTCCCTCTGTCAAGCCAGACAACTTTGTAGACTATCATGTCACTTCCTCCAGGAGCGTGATCGAGCGACAGTAAACAGCTCCTTCAGGTGCCTCGATGCTGTTGCCGGCCCTGAAGCCTGCCCAAAAGTGTTCGATTCGCCAGCGACCTGTCGATGGAGCCATCTCTATGGGGCCAAGTTGCTCGACAACATCGGCTTCGGCTTTGAAGATTTGTAAACTTGGCGCCCAATAGCTGTTTGTCCTGGTATACATTATCGCGGAGTCGATGTCCCGGAAAGCAAACAGGTATCCGAGACTCGGATACGTGGTTTGCCTAACCGCGTACTCAAGCATGTAACTACCAGTTGCGGCACAAGAGAGTAGGTGCCCCTGTGACGGCCACACGACCTTGTAGACTGTCATTTGGTATTCCTCGCAAGTCCAAGCTCAGCACTTGCCTTGCCAAGATTTGCAACTACGGCCCGAGTGATGGCTTGCCTCTCCCAGTATCTTTGTAGGCTGCCCACATTTCAGCCCTCAGGTTCTGGAATCGGACCCGCGAAACTCAGGTTCTGTGGCAACTGCGCGATGCTCTTACCGTCACAACGCAGTTCGTTGCCAAATCCGTAGACATAGATGATGCCCGTGGCGCCTAGGGCTGAACGTGTCCAATAGTATCCTGGCTTTTCTGGAAACGCTCTGCTCCACTTCAGCGGAACCGGTAGCTTCAGCAAAGCTTGCAGCAAGACTTTGGGGTCATCGAGATTCCTTTCTCCTGTTCCCAAGCGTAAGTTCGCGCGCGCTCGGATTCACAGTATCGGCCATTGCGGAACAGGCAATCCAAACTGGTGCCTTTGCGATCGAACCCCTTGCAGCTGTGCCACTCACCGTCACGAGCACAGCACTCCACACTCATTCCAACTCTGGAGAGGTACATGTCACACCGGCCAGATGTAGGGCATATCCGCTGTTTCGGTCCAGCCGAATTGCCCATAGTGATCTGGATCTTTCCGAAGCAAGTTGCTCCGATGCGCGGCACAGAACTCGCGATTCAGCCACGGCGGCGGTTCCGGGCGATAGTTACTGAATAATGGACAGAGGTTTGCGAAAGCTGTTTGCGCCCACTCGGAATAGTAACCGCGACCGGTACACTCCATCATGACAGCGCCCAGATAGACGTGGAGGAGATAGTCGCCGCGCCCACGCCACATCAGCACTGCCGGATGATAGCGCCACCCCTCTGACAGTCCGGCGATGGTTCGCAAAATCTGGACGGCCTCAATCCGCTGTTTCAGTAGCCGCCGTCGATCCAGTTGATGGAGTCCGAAGTTCGGATTCGGATAGATGAGGAACGTTTGCATTGCCTATCTCCTCAGATACACGGCAACATAGTGGTAAGCGCCTAGCCGTTGCCCGATTTCGGAAACATCGGACAGAGTGTTGGGAATCTCGTCCACTATCCACCCAGCATTTGATGCCCGCTCCAAGGCATCCTCACAGGCTTCCCAAGGCGAGTTCCCGATTCCGACAAAGACTTCGTCACACACTGTAAAGGCAACACCGCGGCCATTGAAGTAGTCCGGATAATCAACGCCGATGTCCTCGATTTTGTACTTCATCCCATGACACCTTTGTCTTCGTAAGCAACCTGAACACGGATGTTAGGTTGCAGGCACCTAGAGGAGTGCTCGCAAAGAAACAAGCAATCCACATCTATACCCGGAAGCCTACCCTCACACTGCTGTTGCTTAGCCACGTCGTCGGCGAAGTGTTTCATGGTACCCTCGGGTAGAAGCTATAGAGCAAAGCTCTCACGTCAAAAACGACCCCAAGGTGATCAAGGCTGCCGACACATTCAACAATGTTCCAAATCAATATCCCAAGTTTACCGCCATCGCCCTGTTCAGCCTCATAGACCGCGTCCACGAGGTAATTGATCGCTAAGCGCACCTCATCCCGGTCGGGAACAGGAACACCTTGCTTGACGTGCCAAACGTGGTAGTAGGAACTCACGCCTTGGGTGTACAGCGCCACGGTGTCAAGGATTTCGGCAACCTCGGGCGTTCGGATGTGGTTGGCGGCGATCAGTCCGAGGGTCAGAAGACGGCGGCGAACAAATGAGTCCGGAATCCGCGACCGCTCGCCGGCGACAAGCAGCATCTCTCGCACGTCTTGGCATTCTTCCCACTGTTTCTGAGTCATAGTTGGAATCCCTCCCATTCTTGGTCATACACCAATCCTTCAACACCACCGAGTAGTAGAAATGCTAAGCCCTTCTCCCTCTCATCCTCAGAGTCAAACTGCTTGGCAGCGGCATAAACGGCTGAGAGGTCGTCGCTCTCGGCTTCGGCAAAGCTACGCAGTGCCGCGAGAAACTTGGCCATTGGCTCTGAGAAGTCATCGCCAAGAGCATCAATGACTTTGAACAGTACGTGTTTCCTCCCCATAGTAGAGTCTACTCCACAATTTGACAATCTTGTTTCGTGCCGCTCGTGCTGCCGACCACGATTTCTCTAGATGGTGCGCGACATACGTACCGTCGGTAATCCGAATCCTGTACCTCCCGCCATCTGGTGCAATTTTGCTAATTATGCCCATGTGGTGCCTAGAGGTTTCAACTACGACATACAGTTGGGAGGACATGGCGCCCTCACATTTCAAGGCAATAAGTTCTGTCTCTGTCCAATTTGAGACACCCTCTCGAGCAGCTTACGTACCACTGCCAATTCTGCCGGTATGCTCGAAAACCCGCGGGCAAGAGGGCGTTGATTCGCTTTGCTGAAGTCATCGAAAGTGGCAAGATTCTCGAGCCTTCAAAATGGGAGAAAGTTTGTACTGTTACGGTGTGACAAGGCGCATCCGTGCCGTAAGTCAGCCGGAGAAGTACCTGGTCGTGGTGGCGGAGTACGTACTCATAAAAGGTTGTGAACTCTTCTTGCGTAAGTGTTGTGGTCCTATCCAGTCGTTTTGTCTTCAGAATCCGCGGGTATTGGAAAGTAACGCGGGCTTTCGCGAACCACTTCTTCAGTGAATCTAAATCGGGCTTCGGATAGTTTCTCATGTCAGCATCCTTTCAAGCGCCTCAGTTGGCGTCAGCCCCATCTTGTAGGCCAACTGGCGTCTAAGTTCCGTGAAGCACAATACCCCGTCCTCGCGATCGAACCACAGAAAGCCAAGCGCATTGCGTTCGACATTCGTTACAACAACACAAATGTTGCCGCCATGAGACAGCCAAACTTCATTGACTTTCGGCTCCACAGTTCCGTCTCCTCATGTCTGATCCTATTAGCCGGGACATTTCCCGTTTCCAGTGGCGCTCCGTGGAAGCTAGGCTCATGCCACCTGGGCACGTTTCCGTGCCCATTTGCTACACTGCTTTCTTCGTGACGGCGATCAGGTTGTCAGCCAGAGCCAGTGCCTGGCTGCTCAGCTTCTCGAAATCCGCGGCCAAAGAAGGATCAACTTCCTTGGCGGCATTACAAATGTCAGCGACATCTTTCGCCGCCCCGATGGCTTGTTCCAGGCACTGCGACATCCCCGCGAACTCCGGCGCGGCGCTGTTCTTGCGTTCCCAGTAAGCGTCCAGGAGTTCACGGACTTGGCTTTGCGAAAGTCCGTTGGCGAGAGCATGTGACCCGACCAGCGTCATGAGTTCTGAAGGTGACACAAGCTTCAGAACCTTTGCCGCCTGCGTAGTAACGCTTTCCCCGAACATTGAGAAAAGCTCTTCGACGTGCCCCACGACCGGGGTCACTCGCCCGCAAGCTCCGTCTTTCAGGGCCGCCGTCACGACGAAGTGTGTCCATCCCTCGGGAATCGGCTCTGAACAGAAGCAGACGATGCCGCGCTGCCCCTCGGTATCTACAACAAGGTTCTGCCCATCCTTGATCGCTCGGAACACGGATTGCCCGCGCGCGTCCTTGGCAAAGGTGTGTTCAGTCAGAACCTTGGTAAGCCGCGCCCGGATGGCCCTGTTGTCGCTGATCACCTGAACACCACGCAAGACGCGATCGCCAACGTTGATACTCATTGCACTCTCCTAACGGAAAAGGAACCCGGTTTTCTCGTCAGCGGCAATCTGGATGCCAGATTCAAGCTGCTGACACCGTAAGTCACTTTGCTCACGACTCATCTCGTCGAAGATGTGTCCAGAGGTGATGGCTTTCCAGGCACGAGCCAATTTCGCTCGGAGCTGGTTCTGGAAATCCATAGCCACCGAACACCGAAACTTTGCGATACGAATCCGAACCATATCCGGCGCAAGGACATTACAGGCCAACTGGTCAATACCCACAAGCAGCGGCCCACTGATCTTCGCGCCCAACAACCAGGCATAGATGGCAGTCTGTGCGGCCCAATCCTCCTCGACTTCGTGAAGCGATTGGGCGACGTTGCACATGATGCCGTGTTGCCGCATCACAACCGCGTCCTTATGCGCCGAGCCGTTGGTTCGGGAAGCCTTGCCTTCCCAACCGTCACGCAACATCACATAACCGGGACGCGGGGATGTGTTTCCCGAGCCACAATAGCCGTTGACCTTCCAGTCGATGATTACTGGAAGCCCGTCCGCGGTGATGAAGTAGATATCAGGCTTTCCCAAAACCGGGACGCCATCGATCTGGCCTTCAACTGAGGTCTCAAACTTCGGCCGCCCGCAGGCGGCTTCGAGTTCGAGGACCAGATCGGCCATTGCGCCGCTACGCTTGTAGGCTTGGTAGCAATCTTCACCGGCCTTGAGTGCCCAATCGCGATTCTGTGGTTCGACTTGGGCCTCGAAAAGAGTCTGAAAATCGAACTGCGGGTTCTTGTCATCATAGTAGCGGCCATACAATTCGGACTTGACTCTAGCGTCGAATGCCGATCCGACGCTCATCGGACGGGTTTGCGGGTCGCGTGGCAACTTGGTTTCCGAAAGCCGCTCCATATAAAACTTGTCGCGATCCTCGTAAAATCCCTTCAACGATGAAGGGGACAGATACCTTGGTATTCTCATTCGACTCTGACCCCTTTGAATCGGGCCTCTTTCGGCTTGCCCTTGTTCGTCAGAGAACGATAGGTGAACGTCACCATGTCGCCAAGGCGAATTGTCTTGCCTTGGGCGCCGTAGAACATGTTCTCGCCCGGGAACTTCATCGCATAGTTCTTCTCCTTGTCACTGTCAAACTCACGATCCACGTCGTCCATGCCGGACAACTCAAACAGTTTCCCGTTCCAAAGAATCTGGAGGGCGCCGATCCTGCCCAACAGCCTACCAGTCTTGCCCTCTTTGCCGGCAGTGTAGCCGACGACCTTGCCCTCGGCATCCGCGGTAGGCTTGAGCTTCACAAGCGTATGGACGCGTTCCGGTGTCCAGACACTATTGGGATCCCGCAACATGAGGCCTTCGCCGTGCTTCTTGGCCATTGCCCGATCGAGTTCACTCTTGATGTCCTCGACGCTTTTGACAACCACTTGGTCAATGACTTTGAAGTGTTCATTGGCTGCCATGTGCATCATGTAAGATCGCACTTCCGCGAAGATGTAGGTGTGATCGTAGAAGCCAGTGCGCTCCCTCACCCACTCCAGCATCCCAGGCGTGATAGCCTTCTGGAAGTTGATCTCGTCGATGGTTCGCGGAACCAGGATTTGCTGCCACTGTGGCCGCTCGAAGGCACAATAGGTAACACCGCGCCACTCCGCGTCTACCGAAACCAGCTTCTTACATGCCGAGGTCGTGGCCTGGAACCCGTCGCAATGTTTGAGTTCCCCGTCGAGAAGGTCTGGCGGCAAGGAGTCCAGAAACCAAGGCGGGGCCGCGATCACGTTACCGTAACGTGACCACAGCCCGGTACACACCTGCAGGCGGCCCTGACTTGTGTTAGCCCAGGGCACCCTGGAATTGAGTAGCCCTCTGGTCAGGCCACCGTCCCAAAAACAGCGAATACCGTCCAGCTTTTCGGAAGCATACCACCCGACGTATTTGCTCAGGTCTGCATCGGCGGGATGCGCCAGCATCAGAAACTCAGCTTTCATTCCCACAGCCCTTTCAACTCGACCACTGCTTCGGTCCATGACATTCCCGCGTTCTTGTTATAGTCTGCGGGAAACAGGATCGCGTAACCGCCGGCTTTGGCGAACCTTGCACAGTTTGTGGCGAGGTCGTCAATGAGCATCGAGTCCACGTCGGCGAAGGCTGCCTTATGTCGCGTGAAGATCGCGTCAGCTTCGAATTCCGGAAAGTATTTCCGAAGCCAGCGGCGTTTGCCGGCCTCTGCACCAGGAGTCAGGACTGTGGAGCAGATTCGCACAACCTGTTGCTCGTCACGGAGAAACTTCACCAGGGCTTCGGTGTGCGGGAATAGAGGAATCGTCGCCCAAAACTCCTCATCGAAGCTTTTCCAAACCGAGTCACCCATTCCGGACATCTTACCAATGCCCCAAATGTATGGCCTCGGAAACTTCATCTGCAGCCGCTCTTGGGCCGCGGTCAGGAAATCCGCGATAACGCCGTCCATGTCGAGATAGACTTTCATGCCACAAACCTCACACAAAAAAGGACTAGAAAAATTATGTGGAGGCGGAGCAAGTGACTCGCCTTTGAAGCTCAGCCACGTACTCAGCAACCTTGTGCTTTGTCGTCTGCAAACGTGTTGAGATTTCCCGAAATGTGCAGCCCATGACAAGAAGCTTTGCCACCGTCGACAGAACTATGGGCCAGCCATAGTCGTCAATATGGCGAAAAATCGGTTCGCAATTTGGATCTGCCCAGGCCACTTTTTCGGTAGCATAGGCACTGAGAACTTGTGAGTACCTGCGCTCCTTCCTGAGGAAGTTCCGCATCCTCCGTCTCACATAAAAGTGAAGCAGTGCTTCTGGATTCGGATGCTCGGCAGCTTTGAGCAACCACTCAGCGACACCCAAAAGCGCAAGTGCATGGAGATCATCGGCGTAGCGCGGAAAGCGTCTGGCAAGATACTTCGACGCTTTCTTTGCTGCGGCGATTGCGTCTTCGACAGGCAGCTTTTGCAAATCTCAACACCTCCGTTCCAAAACCAAACCTAATTTCCACCCATCGCTACATTGTACCATCCTGGGCGCGCCGTGTCAAGCTAATTTTCGGAATTATTTTTTTTGAGCCAAACCAAACCACGACAGCCTGGGCGGCGGCGCCATTAAAGATAAGGTAGTACATTATCGGACATTGAAACCAAACCCAAGATCGCCAATGACTCCTAGAAACCAAACCTCGGAATCAAGTAGATGGCGAATGGCTATAGGTTCCGAAAATCCTTTAGGATCGTAGATTATTCCAGTCTCAAAGGCGACTGAATGCCTAGTTGTGAGTATCAAGCCCCTGCCCCTCGCAGTCAGACATGATAGAGCTGTGGCCGGGAGAATCTGAATCCGGGAGCGGCGCTCATCATTTCCGTATACAGCCTCAACAACATCGCAAATTGGTGCTAGACACTTCCGGCGTCGGAAACAACAAAGTTGGATTTCCTGAATCATGACGCCGCGATAGCACAACGGCTCGGGAAGTTCTGGGTTCGTCAAAGCCAGCCCATCGTGCCCGATCTCCTGGACGAGACACTCAGGTGTCTCGTCCAGGAGCATGGCGGCACTGTAGAGGAGGCATTGTGGCTTTGTCTGTTTGAGAAGTCGCATATCAAGCCTCCAGTAGCCTCGGAAAGATTTCGATGCTGGTGCTTTGTGCGGCAAGACTTGGGGAAATTCCGCTGGCGAAAATTACAACTGGGATTTTGAGTTCCGAAAGAATCGGCGCGAATTGCGTTGAATTCGAGCCAAGGACTATTGAATTCACAACGCCGCTCAATACGTCTTGAGTGATGTCGGCCGAGATGCCTGCACTCCAGTCAAAGCGCACACGACCACTTGGCACTGTCTGAAATTTAGGAATGAATCCGGCATTTGCCAGACTGTAAGCAAACTTCCGAGCGGCATTTGGAGTCTCGACGCCGTAGGCGATTGCTCGGGTGGGCTTGGCTCCGTCACAGATAAATTGAAGATACTTTCTGTAATCTAGCTTTCGTGAACCAAAGACAGCCTTGATAGCCAGATACAGATTCGCCGTGTCAACGTACACGCCTAGTTTTTTCACAGTTTGCACATGTACACCCAAAAGTTAGGCGGCTTCCGAAGTTTCAGGAACTCGGATTCAGTTGCCGCGGTCAGTACCCACACGCCAGAGCCGTGGGCGACAAGTTTCGGGAACGTCTCAATTTGCGCAGGAGTGAAGCTGTATCCGGTGGGCTGCTTTACTTCGATCCAGCGCTGCTTCTCAGTGGCGTGTGTCGCAAATAGGTCTGGGAATCCGCGCTGGTACATATTACCGTGTGTCTCAAGAACATACCATCCCTTGAGTGTGAGCATCTGGATGATTTCACGTTGAATCTTGGCCTCTGGTCCAACTTTAAAGTTTCTTAGCTGCATCGGCTTCTCGATGATAGAGCGCACATACCATGAGCCGAATTACCTCGATCATACCCCCGACGGTGATCACCTGGTTGCTGAGGACAATTTTCGCCTGGATGAGATAGTAAGACTCATTGTGCGTGTCAAGCACGATCTTCCATCCGGCATCCGTCTTAGGATTGAATGCACAGTTAGCCAGGATTCGTCTAATCTTTCTTAGCAATTTGCGCCCTCACAACAGAGTGTGTCCAAGTGGTACTGACATCATTGATAGCCTTACGCAGATTCATGTTCGCTTGTTTCAGTAGTTGACACTCCGGAAAGTCTTCAAAGTCTCCGAGGAGTGCGTAACGTTTCCAGGATTCTGGACTGTGTGAATTCCAGATGTCAAGCGCAACTTTCCCTTCGTGTCTCAGCACTTTAGCCAGGACTTCATTGGCTTGCAATTGTTGTTCTTGTGTACCTCTGCGTCGGGAAATTTTGAGTTGCCATTTTGTCTCAAAGATTTCCAAAATCGAATTGAGCGCATCCAAAGTATGCTGCAATTCAGCCATCGATTTTCACTCCTTTACGCGTTAGAGCAGAAATAAGTTCAGCTTTGGACATTCGTGAATAGTGCGGGATCAACCGATACCGCGCCATAGCCTTCAGCGCTGCGATACTTGTCTTCACGCGTTCAGGTGCTGGATGCGGTTTTATTGTACTGTGTATCAGTTCAGCCGTGGAAATAAGGTGTCTAACTTCCGTAGATACTTTATCATTGCAGACACTTGCCCGGAACTCCGGATCAGTTTTCAGCCGGCGCTCCAGCGCACGGAACTTGAGGACAGTTGTTCGTATATGCGAAAGGACATCATTTACTTGTCTGCCCAAGACTTCAACCCCTCTTTCCAGTCCATAGCGAGAAGTTCGACGTGCTTCCGATTCTCGGCTATGAAGTCGTTCACGGTCTTACTGACAGCTTCCTCAGAGCCTATCTTCGTAGGTGTTTGGATTTCGTCATGGATATTCATCGGAATCACGATCCATTCGGCAATGCCCGCTGGTTGATGTTTCCAGATGGCGCACTGCAACGCCTTGGCAATCTCAGCCCCGGTAGACTGGATAATGTGATTTCCTGCAGCACGCATGTTTCCAGACTGGATAGCAAAAGCCGCCGCATATAACGCGCTCCTCGCGGCGCCAGCGGCAAGCTGCACGCGGTCACGTCTCTGAACTTTGATGTTCAAGGTTTCCCAGGGCTTAGGTACATTTGTCGCGAGGTCGAAGAGAGCGCGACAGATTTTGTTCTCCAACGTGAAGTATCGTCGGAATCCGAATATGGATTCCACATACTCAGCCGGCTCCGCCCACTCGACCTTGGTGCCGATCCCTTTAGGCTGCCGCATACTACAGAATTTGGATACAATATCCAATCGCCGCTTCGCGAAATCTGGATACCGTTCCAGTAGCCGCTTATAAGCCTGCTCGGCTGCGTCCTTGTCAATGCCTACTCTGTTCTGAAGAGTGTGGGCCTCGCCGAAGTAACAAATGGCGAACACGCCTTGCTTGGCCCGGCTGTAATAGTTCTCCCAAGTGGTCTTAGCTTCCTTGGACTCCAAAATCTGCTCATAGGATAACCCAGGGAAGAAGCACTCGCCCCACAGGGCGTGAATCTTCTTACCTGAGAGGAGTTCCTGGTGCAATTTGGGGTCATGGAATACTTGGTCCATGATATTGATCTCGAAACTGTCGAAGTCGCCGGCGCATAAGGTGTAACCTGGATCTGCAAGAGGAAACTGCCCCCTAACTTGAGGAGCTCGTTTGATTCCTTGGGGATTGAGTTTATCAGTTCCTGACATACGAGATGAGCGAGTCCCGATGATATTGAAGCTCGCGTGAAGCCTTCCGGCCAGGAGCAACTTGTCATAGAGTTCAATTTCCTTGGTTGCATGACGATAGTCAAGAATCTGCATCGCCCTAGCAGCAGCCGGATGCGGATTCTTGGATGCTATCAACCCCGTGCCATTGCAGACAGTACACTTGGTCTCTTGGCCACGACAGGTTGGACAAACCGCGGAGACAGTCCACTTGGCTATGTCCTGTAACACCACCGACTTCGTCGTGAACTTGCCATTGCGAACCATAGCCAGAGCTTCGGTCTGTGTGAGAACCTGTTCAAGGTAGGTTCGGCAAACCCGCGGCGATGCGAAGTCAATATCTGAGGCTGCTGTAGCCTCTGCCTCGGCTTTGAGTTTCTTGATTCCCTCGACATTGATTGAGAATCCACGCCAACGTACAGCCCCGACCATGCACGCAAGGATGCTGTCGTTGTCGCCAGGGGCTGGCCGTCCGAAGAACGCATAGAGATCTCGGGTATACTTGACGTCATTTTCAGCGTACTTCCTCGCCAGTTGATTGTATGCCCAATGATTGATATGCGTCGAAATCACGTCCGGCCAGGTCCACTTCCAGTTGCCAGGTTTCCCGATGCAAGTGGCAAATGGCGCATAGCCATATTCCACGGGCCGCATCTTCTCCGGCAACTCGACATCCGAGAATCGAGCCACTTCCCTGGGATCAAGGTCCAAGGCATCTACGGCCAAAGCTTTGAGGGCACTGGTTGGCGCGAACCGCAGTACCACGTCAGCGAAATCCGCGTCTACATTACCCTCTTCATCGACGATTTCGGCAACCTGCCAACGGACTGTCTTGTCACTTTTCCTAGCGAAGTAAATGTCATTGAGCTTTACGCGTTTATCCAACTCACCTGCAAGTAGCTTTGCCAAAACCAGCGGCACTCTACGAATTTTGATATCATCACGGTTCATGGTTGTCTGATACTTACCCTTACGGGCATGGAGCATGATATCGCAGGCGGATTGCGGCTTCAGACAGGGACCAAATCGCGCCTCAGATTCCAGAAGCGCGTACTGCTCGATGCAGTCTTCCGGGAAATCGTATTTATCTGGCATGAGCATCAGAGTCGTTGCTAGTTGGCAGAGATGGAACCAGTCAAATGCAAGATTGAATCCACAGACGCCACCGGGATGCTCACAGATTTGCCGAATCAGATCAAGTGTATCTTTGATCGTGTTCTTCCAGACATCGTGTGTCTGAATTGGACCATTGTCCTCGGCATACTGAATCAGAATTGCAGGACCGTGGAAGCCGCAGGTTTCTGTATCCAGATAGATCATTGTACCAATCGTCCTCGGTGTGTGTTACTGATTTCTCAAAGCTTTCTACGGAAGTCCCCAGTAGCGCACAAGTAGTGTATTCACTGATTCGCCCTGGTGCTTGCTGTCAAGAATCTCGCATGTGTGTGTTCTCTGACGGCTTTATGATAACTTTTCACTAGGAGTCTCATTTTGCCTTTCCTAAAGAGTAGACTTGTGGATAAGCTTTACAGTGATTTTTTGCATCGTGCAAGTAGCAGCAAACACCTTGTAGATCGCACTGGTCACAATGTGATTCACTTGGATATTTGGCATCGACGATCTTAGCCCTGAACCGCAGGTACCGTGCCCTGTGTTTGGGCTGAAGAGAAAGACCAAAGGTTAGCTCGAAAAACCAAAAAAGAAAGTCTCATGGCATTTACTCTGGAGCAAATTCCTCAGCATCTACTGTCCCAGCAGCTTTGAGAATCTGATAACGAATATAACTCATTTGGCACGACCGCGGTTGCGAGAACAGTCCCCAAGCTTTTGCACAGTCGGCGATATCGTCGTAAGTGATACCGCCACCATCATCGTCAGATTCCCAACGCTTCTTGAATTCTTCTTTAGTCATCAAAGTCCTCGTTTTGCTTTGAGCGCAAGCATCTCGCACCACTCAACCGTTGATAGGCGATCGACATGTTTCAAGGCTTTCAGCAACCTGGCACTACTCATCTTACGGATGCGAAGGCGCGTGCTTCTTGCCTCTTCACGTCTTCGTCGTCTGGCTGCCCATAAACTAGCCTGAACACCAGGTGCAAGAGAAAGAAAGCAACAGATTCCCCACACAATTATGAGAATTATGATTACTAGTTTACTCATCTGTCAGAGTCCTCGTTTTGTTGCATGTGAAACTAGTTCGAGCCATTCATCATAGGCAAGTGTTCAGACCCCAAATAGCCGGATTTCTCTAGTGCCTCAGATGCTATGTATTCGATTGTGTTTACACATGCGGGCCATACTATAGTGTATCCAGCATGGTATCTCTCAATCATTGCTGAAATGTGCTCGATGTTTTGACTTAGGCTCATCATCCTTCTCAAGTGTGACTTTGAATCCGACATTTGCAGCAACATGATAGATGACTACTCCCTCGGGTTTCATGAATCCTGGGGCCGCTCTACTGCCATTGCGTTGCAAATCAAGCAAGATGTCAGTGATGCTCAAGTCATCAAAAGTTCCGCGCCACAAGACCGGAACCAGTCCCACACATGCTGGCAAAATAACTTGATTCTGCTGTGGAATTTGCCCGTTCAGACACCACCTACTAACGTTGAACAGACTGAATCGCTTCTCGCCACCAACTAGTCCATACCCGCGCTGGCAACCGCTTCCCCACCACTCACCGAAATGGCGTCCTGGGCCAAGCGACATTAATTCTGTCTTGTGATCGTTTGCCCAGCGGCTAAATCCATAGTTATCATCTTCTGGAGTAATCCACCGTGTCCGGCTTCCAGTCCAGAATCCGCCGTCCTTGTCAACATAGACACAGGCATTTGTACCATCAATCTTTTCTGTGACAATGACTTCGCGCCTGTAGCGGGCAATTTTTGGGAAACCAATAAATTCGTTAGTCATTGCTAAAGGTGCCTTCCGGAACAATGAACACTTTGCCATGGATTTCGACAGCTTCCTTCTTGAGCATCTCAAGAATATCCGCCGTTGTCAGTTCCCCAGCTGCCCAGGCCAAGGCTACAGTCAGCGGGCCGTTGCCAAGGTTGTTGCGAATCAGGGCCATCATGTCAAAAATCTCAGTTCTGGTTCGGATAACCTTTGCAGTCAGCTTCTTACGCGTCGGATTCACAGACAAGGATTTCCCAGATCGCTCCCGGTGTTCCTTGATTTTCTTCGCCGCCTCGAAGCAGGCTGTCGCACCGCTACGTACAAGGATTGTGGTGAGTTCGCGAATCTGTGGCTGGGTGATGACGCCGGCAGCGGCTTCCTCTTGAATCCGTTCCGGCAGCTTCAACAAAGCCGCGCGAATCTGAATCCAGCCACGCGACTTCCCGAGTTTCCTCGCCAGTTCCTCTTCAGAGACTCCGGTTTCAAAAATCCTCTGGACAGCCTTGGCCTCCTGGAGAACGTTGAGGTCTTCACGGTGCAGATTCTCGGACAAATTGAAAATACGCGCCTTGATGTCGTCAACGAGATCGGGGCGCAGGATCGCGAGGATGTGTGTCCGTTTGATGAGCTTATGAGCCATTGTCCTGCGGTGACCGGCAACAACCTTGAATTTGAATGGCGGATTCCTGTCCCAAGGAGTGATGACAATTGGTTCCGCCAACCCATTTTCCTGAATATCTTTGGCGAGTGTAGTCACGTCAATCGGAGCGATGTGCCCGCGGCTATTGAATGCGTCATCAACAAACAGGTCAGCTACGGCACAAGAGATGATGTCAGGAACAGCATCATTGTTACTTGTCATTGGCGAAAGCCTCCTCAATCTCACCCATAGTGAGATTCTGTAGCCTACGCTTGTTCTTCAGGTTGTCGAGAACAAGCTTGTCAGTTGCCAGATGCACAATGTCCACAATTGTCGCGCCACGATTCACGTCCATGCCAACACGATGAATACGATCCTCAGCCTGCATCCGTGCGCCGCCGTCGAAGGCGTTGGAGTAAAAGAGCGCTGTAGGGGCAGCTGTGAATGTCAAAGCCATGCCGCCGGCTTGCGGGTGTCCGACAACACAGAGCCGCGGGATTTGGGAAATCAGATTCGGCGATGATTTGTCCATAGCGTCGAAGTACAGCTTTGCATCCGCTGGATTACCTTCCGGCGTCGACGCCGAGAATGCGCGCCCGTCGATGCGAAGCGTGTGCCACTGCTTACGGTGACAGACATCTATGACGTGATCTATTGACCCCGTGAATCCTGCCCAAACAACCAAGCGCCCAACTTCCTCATGGTCTTCAAGGTAACGTTCGAGAATCTGGTCCTTGGGCGTTTCAACCTCAACCGTAACTCGCTTGTAGGTTGAGACGCTGCCAGTTCCTTTACAGAGGGGGCAGTCGCCTTGCTCGTAGACGTAATTCGCATCGGTGACTTCATCTCCAACGAGTTTTGCAATCTCTGCCTTGCCTGTTCCGTTACAGTTGTCACAGGGCTTGGTTCCGGAAACCTCTTCGGTGTATTGGAAACCATCGCTTAGCTCCCTTAGCCGTGTCAGTGCCTCGATGGCCCGAGGCGATGAGCTTTTGATAAGTTGTGCAGCCCTCAGAATCTCAGGTGTCGGGGACACCCTTTCCAGGACATACCGCTTCTCTGGTAGATCGAGGCAGTCTTTCTTGAACTGGACAATGACGAGCCCCTGAAGACGCTCATAGAGATTCTTGACTTCGTTGACACTTGGCACGAAATTGTGTTGGCACTCGAAGGCGTGTTCCGAGGCGGGTAGCCCACAGATATTACACTTGTTTTCGTCATCGCGCCAGGTGACCAGTTGCGGGTAAACGCCACCAGTTATCGCGTTGATTTCTTGGTTGATGATGGCGTATCTCGCCGTGAACTTATGAATATTACCCTCGCGAATGAATCCGGGGCAGGCGATCTCACACTGGTTCCACCAATCTGTCGGTGACTTCGGGGCCGGGGTGCCCGACATCAGGATTACGAAACCGTCGTCGCCATACTTCTCGCGAATAGCATCGGCGACAAGACGTGCAGCCTGGGATCTCTGAGCCGTCGGCGTCTTCACCTTGGATGATTCATCAAGAATCAAGGCTCTGGGCGGATATGGTTTATCCCAAGACTTGACTAGCTTCACCAGACCTTCATATGTGAGCATGGTTGGCGAAACCTTGGATTGCCATTTCCGAAGCTCGCGTTCTACAGCCACGACACCTGCCCGCGGGCCAACATACATAGCTTCGTGGCTGCGAACACCGGCGTCCTCGAGAATCTCGATGGCCGCCAGCGTCTTACCTGTGCCCATCTCACTAGCGATAATACAGTAATGCCGCGTCAGCCCGTGGGCTTTCATCCGTAACTGGTGGGCATATAGCGTCCTGGCCGAGGACGCGGTCTGCAGAAGCGGGCCATCATAGCGAGCATAGGGGTTCTTACCTTCGAGGTACGCGAACTGAAACAGGTTCCTCTGTGTCAGAGGTACCTTCCAAGCTTTCGTCCCCTCGCCGCCAAGCCACTTGGCACCCTCCATCGCTTTGATTTCTGCAACCAGATGCGCGTTGTAATTGAACTGGAGTAGAACATATTTTTCTTTATCGTCATAGGTGAATGTCACTGGTCGCATGTACTGCCCGGCAATGAGATGCTTTGTCTCTCGTCTCATTGACAATACCTTGTCCCGTCTGCCAATTGAATCCAATCACAGGACTTCCAAAGACTGCGAAGTTGCCCGGATTGGGAAAGCAACCTCTCGCAGTCATTCAGCAGTTGCCTGGTTGCCGTAGCCTGTGTCGAGAGGCACTTACAAGCCCCATACCACTGAAATAGGTTGCCTTGCAAGATTGCCAAAACCCAAGTGCCCGCAGTATGCAAGGGCACGACAACTAGGTCCGTATCGACGTTCACCTCAAGGAGCGTTGACTGCTCCTCGTAGATGAGGAATGCAAAGGTGAGGAGCTGGTGATACTTTGACACCCGGCTGATAGCCTGATTCGCGGGGAGACCCGGCTGGAGCGCCGAGAGAAATGTCGCGGCCTCCTTGATGTCGAGGCCTTCGGCATCGATCGCTGCCGTTGGCGACTTCCCGACCTTGTCCACATACGCTTGGATGTACGGCTTCCAGTTGACCGCCGTCATCGTCAACGGTATCGGGAACTGTGAGGCTGTCTTAGTGGCCATCAGCGGGATTCTTATTTTTGAGGGCCGCCATGGTTTCGGCGCGGATACGTTCAATGTCCCAGGCTTCTAGCCACAGGTCGCGGTAGGATTTAGATGACCTCGCCGGGTTGCTGCGAAGGAGCAACAGCCCGAACTGGAGGATCCGCTCCTCTTCTGTTGTCATTGCCATTACTTCGCATCCTCGAATGTAACCTCGAAGACTCGTTCCTTTGTGCCTATTGTGAAGCCTACTGGTTTGCAACTTGTGAACTGTGCATTGAAAAATGTGGTGGCCTCAATAGACAATAGATGCGTGTTTGACGGTAGACCCTCAGGCAGCTGTTCTACAAGGGCAACGATGACAGACTCAGGCAATATCAACTTGGCGAACATGCCACTCTTTGTAAAGCCCCAACCGCTCCCTTCCAGCGCATATCCCAGATCGGCGCAGCCAAAGGTTACCCTTCTTGGTATCATCGTACTCTCAGTTGGCTCAGGAGCCACTTGAATCCGTTGTAGCAGGCGTAGGCATCTGGCAGTGCTCGGTGTTCCTCACGCTCACCGCGCTTCAACGGAAACCCGCTCATCTTGGTTAGTGTCGCGAGTTTCAGATCTCCCGGCTTATTGGCCAGGATTCGCCAAACCTGAAACAAGGATGCCGTACATATCCAATGATAATCGAATGCGTCTTGATGTGTCTTCGGCAGCATCGCAATCAATTGTGGCATGAAAGATTTGTCAAACCCGGCGTTATGAGCCACCGGGACAATTTTCTCTTTGACAACGAGAAACCGCATGATAGTCTTTGCCGCACGCTCTAAAGACACCGCCCCGGATTCCTTCCAGACTTCCCTATCATAGCCATTGACCTTGGCCGCTTCGGGATCAATCGGCACATCTTCGGGAGGCAGGATACGCTGTGAATAAGCTGTGACCACATCAAAGTTATTGGTTGTGAAAACCATACCGATGTCGAGGATCGGGTACTTCCACGCCTGAAGACCGCCGGTCTCGAAGTCAATGAAGACAAACATCGCAAAACTCCTTAAACAACAAGGGGCGCAGCCACAGAAACTGTGACTGCGCCCTTAGCTATATGCTACCGCTCGCGGGCAGCAGCGACAGTGTCCACCGGCACGGCTTCAGTCTCCGTCGGATGGCTGAATCGCTCAATCTCCAGGCCACAGGCTTCGACTTCGGGAAGGTCGTCGATTGGCGTGGAACAACCCTTGACAGCGATAGCCGCCCACTCGTACTTAGCATTTTTCAGCATAGTCGAGTAGAGAGTAGCAGCCTGGCGGTTGAACTGAGACAGGTTCCGGGCCTCGCGCCGAGCACTCACAGAACCCATGAACAGCGTAGCGAAGCACTTCGACTGCGGCACCCACAGCAGGAACTCGGGGCCATACATACACCCGGAGTTCTTTTGCGCCGACCGCTCTTTGATAGCCATAAAGAGCGGAGATTCGGCATCGTAGCTTATGACCACTTCGCCGCCAGTCGTCCGCAAGGCTTTCGCACGCCAGTGCAGCGGGATCACGTCAACGGACTGACCGAGTTGGACAAAATTCTGTCCGCCGCGAACCAACACGTAAGTATTGATCGGAATCTTACCGCTCTTACACTGAGCGGAGTTCGAGGTCATGAGTTGGATTCGCGGGAGGAAACTCGTCGAGGCCACGGCATCGAGGGCCTTGTCGTCCGGCAGCGCGGGAAGAGTGGCAGTGTTGAAGAGTGCAGGAACATTTGACTCAGTCATGGTTTCCTAAATCCTTTCAGGTTACTCGCTGATTTCCGCCGCAACCTTGGCAGCCGCAGACTCGGCGGCGTTCTTGCGCTCGGCTTCGCGGGCGGCCTTGGCTTCCTGCCTCTTCTTCAACTCCTCCGCCTTCTTGGCCTGGCGGGCGTCGTACTCCGCCTTCTGGGCGCTGACGCTCTCCTGGTCGAGGTGCAGCATCCACTGAAGGGCAAGCTTCCAAGCCTCTTCGGGTGTCGAAGTCTGCGTCGCAGCAATGAGGGCGCGGCCAATGCTCAGGCTCGCCATCTCATCCTTCACGTCCTGGGGCTTCTGCATATACGCCACTGGAGCGAAGACGGCAGCCGGCGCGTCGCCACCCTTGCGGTTGGCTTCCTTGATCTCCTTGATCCGCTTCTGGATCGTGGGGCCAAATTGAACAGCAGGCTGAGTCATCGCAGCATCAACCTGCTGAGCCTGCTCCTCAGGAGGCAGCTTTGCCAAAGCGTAGGCGTTGGCGAGGACGATCTTACCCTCGTCAATCAGCTTCTGGATCTTGGGATCCGTGATCGCCTGCAGGGACAACCGATCCGAGATCCACTGAGGCGTAACTCCGAGGCTGCCAGCCAAGGAACCAACCGTAAGCAGCGGGTCCTCGGCGAACAACCGGCGAAGCTGGCGCGAATACTCACAGGGCTTGGTTTCGACGCGGTGGAAGTTCAACATCAACTGTGCACTGAGAACGCCAGACTTGTCGTTGTTCTGCACGATGACAGGCAGCATTTCCAAACCAGCTTCTTTCGCTGCGGTGAAGCGATGCAGCCCGTCCACCAGTTCATAGTACATCTCGCCGGTGGCGGAGTCAAGCAACTCGCGAACGGTGATTGAGCTGACAAAACCAATTTTGCGAATCGAGGCCACGAGGCCCAGGAACTTCTCGCTCGTCTTGTCCACGGTACGCAGGGCGACGGGGTTCTCACGAATCTTGCTAATCGGCACAGTCAGGGTCGCAGTGGCTTCCATACATCTCTCCTGTTAGGTTTCATAAACCAGTAATCACTGTTTGACTGACACTTGCCAGGTTTCGCAAACCTAACGCATTTGACTCGAAACCAAACCAAAACGTGGTTTGGTTTCCGAACTCGACTTCACGCGCCCGAAAATAGTAATGTTGCCTGCCACCATACTATACACCTGTCGGGGCCGTTTTGTCCGGGAAAATTACTTACGACTACTGTTACTGTTTCTAACTCTCTATATACCCCTCTTATACTCTCTTCTTCTTCTAATAGAGAGAGTGATACTAGAAACTAGTAGTAGTAAGCCGTCAGGGACAAAAGACCTCTGACAAGTGTATAGTATGGTGGCGGGACCAGTACCCAGGAACTTTTGGTTTGGTTTCGGCTACCTTATATTATAGGGCGCGCCCGCCGGTCGAAACCAAACCACAGTGGAGGCGTAGGTTTTGCCAACCAAGACTGAAGCAATCAAGTCCTTCCTCACAAACTTCGCGCATCCTGACTTAGCAGCTTTGTACAACCATAACATGGAATGTCAGGTAAACGTGGGGCAAGATGGCGGTGATCGTGTCGAAGGCGACTACAAGGGCAAGATGTGGCACGGTTGGACCGATGGCGCGTCCACATGGAAATCATTTCGGATTCCGTACAAGGCAAAAAGCTCTCCAGAGTTCACCGACTCTCCAATGGCTTTTGATTTAGTAAAGCACGTCGAGGGAATCGGAATGACGGGGTGGGATTGGAAAAACCAAGTCAGTAAGTGGGTAGCCTATGACTTTGACGATGTAACTGGACACTCGGAAAAGCACGCAAAGATTCTGGACGCTACGGAACTCGCCGAGGTAAAGCGCGCCGCAATGGCTTTGGACTTCGTAACGGTTCGCAAAAGCACTGGCGGGAAGGGACTCCACCTTTACGTCATGTTACCAGACGTGCCCACGGCAAATCATACTGAACACGCGGCCCTTGCTCGCGCCATTCTTGGTCAGATTTCTGCGTTGACTGGATTCAATTTCCAAGTGAAAGTAGACGTCTGCGGCGGTAACATGTGGGTTTGGCACCGTAAGATGTCAACAGAAAATGGGGGACTCCAGCTTCTGAAGCAGGGAGATACCCTCGCGGATTTCCCGCCGAACTGGCGCGACCACGTCAAGATAATCAGTCGCCCGATTCGTAAGAATAACGCCGAGGACGCTATAGACCCGTTCCAGGAACTAGCTGGCCGACGCCCACGCGTGGCTCTCGGCTCTGAACACATTCGCTTGGTAACGTACTTGCGAGAGAACAACTGTGTCTGGTGGTGGGACTCGGACCTAAATATGCTGGTTACACACACCATCCACCTTGCGGAGGCCCATTCTGCTCTCGCGCTTCGGGGAACCTTCAAGACGATCTCCACTGGTACGGAGAAAGGTATCGACCACAATTGCTTCGCGTTCCCGCTGCGCGATGGCAGTTGGATTATACGTCGGTACACTCAGGGTGTCGCCGAGGACGCCTCGTGGACACAGGATGGTAGCGGCTGGACGACCTGTTACTATAATCGGGAACCAGATTTCGCCACAGCGTGTCGGGCTGCAGGCGGCATCGAGGATCCAACTGGCGGCTTTAGGTTTGCGGAAGCTGAACGCGCACAGGCGGCGGCAACGTCATTGGGCGTGGATTTCCAAATCGGATTGCCGCTGCACCGCCGCAATACTCTGTTGCGTTTGCACAAGGATGGCAGGTTGGTGGTATGCGTTGATCGCGAGATGCAAGATCGACCAGACGATATGCCGGGCTGGCTCGCGACAAACAATAAGCCTTGGACGCGAATCTGCTCGATGCGGGCGACGGCCCCAACGGAGCCAGAGGTCGGAAACTATGATGACCTGTCGCGACACCTGGTAACGCCACAGGAGGAGGATTACGGTTGGGTGATTCGCTCTGATGGCAAGTGGAGAACGGAGCCCATTGCTCACGTCAAGATGGCCCTGCGTAGCCTTGGCATCGGCGAGAAGGACGCAAATATCATCCTCGGAACAAGTGTATTCAAGGCGTGGACGATGGTAAATAAGCCGTTCCAACCGGAATACACCGGTGATAGGGAATGGAATCGGGATGCAGCGCAACTGCGCTACTTGCCCTCTGGTTCTGAAAACCCGAAGTGCGAGACGTGGAACAGGATACTTCGCCACTGCGGCTCTGGGTTAGATATGTATCTGGAAAGACACCCCTGGGCTCTAGCCAATGGTATCAAAACTGGAGCGGACTATCTGAAGTGCTGGATAGCCTCTTTGTTCCAGGCCCCAGAGCAACCGCTACCTTATCTATTCTTCTGGGGCAGCGAGAATAGTGGCAAGTCTATCTTCCATGAGTCTCTCGAGCTTCTCGTAACCAAGGGCTATCAGAAGGCTGACCTTGCGCTCACGTCGCAGTCAGGTTTCAATGGCGAACTCGAAGGCGCAATTATCTGTGTCATTGAGGAGGTCGATCTCAGTGCCAACAAAACCGCGCTCAATCGAATCAAGGATTGGGTCACATCTCCGTTCATCAACATTAGGCACATGTACAAGTCTCCATATCATGCCCGCAACACTTGTCATTGGGTTCAGTGTGCCAATAGACACACATTCTGCCCAATCTTCCCTGGCGATACGCGTATCACCATGTGTCATGTTCCCACCTTGGACCCATTGGATCTGATTCCGAAGAAGCAACTGATTCCAATGCTCCAGAGCGAGGCACCAGATTTCCTCACCGAGCTTCTCGGCTTGGAGCTTCCGGAATCCAATGACCGTCTCAATATTCCGGTTATCACCACGGCAGAGAAGGAGCAGGTAGCTTCCAACAACCAATCTTCACTTATCGCCTTTATCGAAGAGTTTTGCAAACCTGCTCCTGGCGCGGTTATCAAGTTTAGTGAGTTCTGGTCTAAGTTTGAGTCTTGGGTGGATCCAACGGAACGGCTCACGTGGTCAAAGATTCGTGTGGGCAAGGAACTGCCGCCGGGTATCGTCAAAGGTAGACTGCACCGTGATGGGCAGCACTACATTGGGAACATCTTTTGGGCAGATGCACAGCCTGTGGAGGTTGCACCTACCGCCTATGAGGCTATCAACGGTTTCCTGGAATTGCGGTGAGCTATGTTACAGGAAACTTACACAGCTTTGACGCCACTGCAATTGCAGAAGCTGAAACAGGCTCTACAGAATGATGAGCCATTTTACATTGAATTGGAGGACGGTTACTTTATCGGCGTATGCGTCAACGAGGGGCCTCAATTTCATGTCCTGGAGAAGCACAACAATTGGACATATGGGAGATTGAAGTATGCCAACACCTGAACAGATCAAGTCTGTGGCTGCTTATGAGAAACTAATGCACCACCGACTCAGGCTTTTCAAGGATTGGTGGGCGGCATCTATGGATAAGCCGCCTGAGCTTTCTAGAGTTCTAACATTCCAGCAAATGGATGAGGATTTCGAGTATTGGCTGCTATTGGTCCACAATCCAAGTTTGAAATATAAATTGATGCTTCCTTGTAAAGAGGAGAATCTGGAACTACTAACAGGAGCACAAGGTGGCCAAGACCCAAGAGCAACTTGAAGCGCTTATTGCCTTCGACAGTGAGATGCGTAGACAACTGACGCTATTTGCTGACTGGCTAAAGGCGTCAGAGGGTAGCTTTGGTACGAGATTCTTTGACATAGAAGAAGCGTTCTCCTATTGGAGAAATTATGTCAGGAATCCAGTCTTCAAAGAACGTAGATTCGCGGCCTGCACATTGGATAATCTGCCTCTGTTTGTTGAGGAGAAATGCAAATGAAGTTTGATGATTGCGGGCCGAATTGCTGCGGCGTATCAAAGCTTTCGAGGAGTTCTGGCGAGACGGCAATGCCCAGAACCCCGGATATTACCCATTAGAAATGGAGTATGTAGATTTTGTGGATCAGTTTACGATTTATTGTGACACAGTGGAGGATAGAGCATGACACAGGCGTCGCTCGGTAGAAAATTCGACTCCGAAAAGCTTCGTTGGGACTTGCTACCGCTCGGGTTACTGAAACCTGTGGTGAAAGTCCTGACGTTGGGTGCGAGAAAATATGCGCCTAACAATTGGAAGTATGTCAAACAAAGCCGGACCCGTTACTATGCGGCAATGATGCGCCATGTCGAGGCCCATCAGTCCGGGCAGTGGCTTGATGTCGAGACCAATCAGCCGCATCTGGCCCATGCCCTTTGTTGTTTGCTCTTCTGGTTCTGGCACGAATTGAGACTCCACAAGTGGAAGGACTAGGCTACGAGGATACCGGTGAGCTTCTCAAAAGCCCACTCTCCGGTTACCGAGGCAGCAAGGCAAAGGCACTGAAACACATACTCCCGATGCTCCCGGACCGTCATACCTTTGTAGACGTATTCGGAGGCACCGGTGTCGTGCTCCTGAATCGGCGGTCCTCACTCGTTGAAGTCTACAATGACAAGTGTCCAGGACTCTTTGCCTTCTTCTATTGTCTCGGGAATCCGAGACTCCGCGAGCGTATCGAAATGGTCCTTTATAGCCGCGAAGAGTTTCTCTTAGCACTAGCAACTTGGAGACAGCAGCCCGATGTCCTGGAGCGGGCCGCCAGATGGTATACCTGTTTCCGATTCTCGATAGGGAACAATTGTCACGACTACGGCCGCAGTACCTCGTGGCCATTTCCCGCCCTGCATAAGCGAGATGCCTCGTTAGCGAGATTCGAGGCAACAGCTTCTCGGATGGCAAGTGTACAGTTGCGGAATCAAGATTGGGCAGATTGCCTTGAGGAGTTTGACGGCCCGGAGACAGTCTTCTATTTGGATCCGCCTTATATTGGATGTAATAACGGAGGATACGATAGCGTTGTCGATCACCGGGAAATGTTGAATCGTGTTTATAGTCTACAAGGATTCGCTGCTGTCTCGGGTTTCCAGAATCCGCTCTATGATGCGTACCCCTGGGACGACAAGATTAGTTGGCAAGCCACCGCAAACTGTGAAGTGAAAGCAGAAGGTAGTTCCGGACGCAAGAAGCTGACAGAATGTCTCTGGATAAAGGAGGCACAATGACCGTTGACTTGGAAGCACTTTTCGAGGACATGGAGAACAGCACCGCCCCAATCAAACGGAACGAAATTGTGAAAGGACCACTGCCCGGGTATCTCGGGAACAAGACAAAGGCACTGGAGAATATCCTCCCAGCCCTCCCATTCCGCAATCGCTATGTCGAGGTCTTCGGTGGATCGGGAGCCGTGCTTCTAAATCGGCCACCCGCACCTTTGGAAGTCTACAACGATCGCTTCGGTGGTGTAGTGGACTTTTATCGGTGTGTCCGGGATTCAAAACTCTGTCAGCAGTTGACGGAGAGGTTGGAACTACAACTCTATGGCCGTGAAGAGTTCCAGATTGCGGTGACCACTTGGGAAGATGTCTCGGATACAGTAGAGCGGGCCGCTCGATGGTATACCTCCTGGGCCTATTCCATCTCCAAGAACGGACGAACCTATGGACGGTCGATTTCGCACACCGGCGTCAAGTCTCTAGCTATCAAGCACCGCACCCTGATGCAATTTCCTGTTGCTCACCAGCGTCTTCAGAATGTCCAAATCGAGAATCTGGATTGGCGCGTCTGTCTTGATGACTTCGACAGCGATGAGACCGTCTTCTACCTCGATCCACCGTATCTCGATTGCGATGCCTCGGGCTACAAGCACAAGTTCACTCGCGACGAACATGTCAATTTGCTTGAACATATCTTCCACCTCAAGGGTTTCGTGGCACTCTCAGGTTTCCCGAATCCGTTGTATGACTCCTACCCTTGGGATAATCGTATCGAGTGGATTTCCGAGACGACATGCAATGTCCTCAACGCTACAGCAGAAAACAATAAGAGTAAGACAGCCAACTTAGAGAAGCGGGGCACCACTATCGAGTGCCTCTGGATCAAGGAGTAAGCAATGGAAGCACCGAGACGCTGTCTCTGTGGAAGTATCCATGGACCACTTATTGAAATCTTTCAGGAATACGGATCTGGTAAGTTTTACGCAACCATAGAGTGTGAACTCTGTCATCGTGCAGCGAGTTGGTCGATAGAAACGACTTTAGATGCAGCACTGCAAGGGTTGCTCAAACAGTGGAATCGCGTGAATCCGATTCCAATGGTCTGTGCCTACTGCAAGATTATCCCGGTGCAGACGAAACTGGAAAACGGTACGTACCAGGTAATTTGTAGCGTCAATGCGTGCAAACAAAGCTCACCATGCAGCGGGTCACTGTTCAAAGCTATTCAGTTTTGGAATACACAACAAGAAGCTATTCAGGAGAATAGGGAGTTCAATGGCTAATAGCATGAGACACTGGAATGGCCACCAAATGTGTGCCGTCGACGTCGAGACTACTGGACTCGATCCAAAGCTTCATGAAATCTGGCAACTCTGTATCCTGCCACTGGATTCCAATTGTGAGATTCGCAGAGACGTGATTCCATTCAACATTCTTCTGAAACTCGACTATCCGCATCTAATTGCCGAGGGCGCCGCGAAATTGAATCGCCAGAAAATTCTCAAAGCCCAGACACAAGGAATGGATCGCGAGGATGCCAAGGACTTGCTTCTGGAGTGGATGAAGAAACTGAATCTCGGATACTCGAAGTATGGCACCCCGAAGAAGATCATGCCCTTGGCACACAACTGGGCCTTCGACCGCGCGTTTCTACAGGCGTGGCTCCTTGATCTGTGGGATGAGGTCTTCGATTTCCACTACATGGATACCTTCGTCGTCTCACTCTTCTTAAACGACAAGGCGGCGGTTCATGCGGAACCGCCGCCTTATCAGAAGCTAGACCTGTCCTGGATCGCTCATGTTCTCGGCATCGAGAACGAGCGGTGTCACGACGCCCTCCACGACTGTGTCACCACCGCCGCCGTCTACAGAAAGCTTATCAATGCTGGGTGGATCTGATGGGAGTTCCCAAACCAGTGGCACGTTACCAGCAGCTTTCTCGAAGATGAGTTTGTGAGTCAGGAATCGCTCTGCCGGACCGCCGTGAAAGGATGGATAGCCTACGCACTTAGCGTAGGCTATTTTTTTGTTCACACACGCGTCAAAGCAAAGCAGTGTGAACTTAGTCGCACCAAATGCCCGGGCGAGGGTAATAGCTACAGTTGCCGTCAGGTCTCGGGAAGTTAGGCCATAGTCTTCTGGCCAATAGATGAACTTGTTTGTCTGTTTCGCATACCAATTCCTCGCCTGATACGAGATTATGATCCCGCCGAATTGCGGATTACAAGTGTCTTTCAACTGTGCATCCTGTTGAATGGCAAAGACCTTGTTCGGTAATCCAAGCTTCTCAATCTGATGTATGGATTCATTCACACAGATGACAACGGCATCGGGATCGGGGAAATCGTTTCTCGATACGTTATCGAGACTTGGCCCCTTGCCGATGACATAGATGTGTTTGCCTTGGAGTTGGACTGCAAGTTCCATCATATCGCGCCCCTCTTTGGTTTTCGGAAGCCAGCGATATTCTCCGGGGATGCGCGTGAATCGGAAATCACAATCTCGTTCAAACTGTCGTTTGCATCGCGGCACACTGAAGGAGCCATCAGCGTGTATCCGAACACGCACGCCACCGATCTCCTCAGGAATAGGGCTACCTACCTTCGGCATAAAGCTCTTCCTAAGCTCCCGGCTAGCTTGGAAATGCTCAATAGCAGTATCTCCGCGCATAGCAGGATGGTCATAGATTTTCGTGAACCGTGCGGGCGTATCCACGAATGTGACTCCGAGTCCCTTAGCATACTTCTCAATACACTGTTGCAATACGCGTTGATCCCAGGCTTCAGGATTCTCTCGTTGCATAGCTACCCACTTGTAGACTAAAGCTTGGACCCTTGGGATGTTGCGAAAGAAGATGGTCCCGCTCAAGAGTTCCTTGCCTTTGAGCAGGTGAGCGCCGATGTCCCCGGTAAACGTGTCATAGAAACTCAATGAGGAACGGATCACGGCATCGGCGTCTACCCATAGGATGTTCTCTTTATGTTCCTGGAGCATTTTCAAGCAAAACTCGGATTTGATTGCGCAATTCCGTTCCCAACTTCCTCGGGACGGGTATCCTAGAGTCGTGATTGGATACTTGCAGGAAGCTACTAGATTCTTTACAATATTCTCGTATTGGGTGTTTACGGTGTAGAAGCTCACGACTCGGAAACTACTCATATGAATACCTCATGTGGAAGCCGCTGTGTAAGCGCCGCCAGGACAAAGTTATACTGACTGTAAAAGCATCGTTTACACTTGCTACCATCGAAAATCTGACCATCGAAATCTCGCCAATGACACAGACGCATAGACTTGGGCATCTGATACAGTTCCTCTGTTGCATATTGAACACCGCAACATGGGTATACGTAGCCATCTGCACCGACAACAGGCTTCAGCGCTGAGATTTTGCAAAACCGCATCCCGGCCGTAAAGTGTGACCTATCTTGGAAAATGGCTTTGTTAGTGATCGCGGCACAAGCATCCTTCACCCTCAGCAAAGCCGCAACATTCGGATTCATAATGTCGTGGACAAAGCGGATATGTGTGATGTTAGATGTATTCGCCGCGAGCTTACAGAGCCAAGTCCAATCGGCAAACTCCGTTACTACACAACTAAGCCCAATGTCTACGCCAGGGAGATTGGCACAGAACTGGGCCACCTGCTGCGGCGTTTGCTTATAAATGGATAGGCGACTCCAGGTCAGCAGATCATTGTAGATTCCGAGGTCCTGGCGCTTGCACCAGAGGAGCCCATTAGTTACCAGCCCGGTTTCGATGTCTAAGTCGTTAGCCGTGAGTATGATTTCGCGAAGCCACGGGGACAGTGTTGGCTCACCGCCACCGGTGATTGTGATTGCCTTGGTTCCGAGGCCAGCAAACTTGGTAATGATTCCGAGAAGCTCATCCCTGGAAAGTTCCAGGGAGCGGTCCTCGTCGCGACAGGAGCACCAGGTGCAGTTGCCGTTGCACTTGTTTGTCGGAATCAGTTGCAAGTGTATTGGCCGTATCTGCTGATCCACAACGGCATCCTTTCGGGCCAAGAGCTTCCAAGGGAAGCTCCCGGCCGCGGTATATCCGCTATTCATAGAACTCCCCATTCTCTGCCAACATTCCTCACAATAGACGTTCGGGACTTATACAGTTCATTGTTATGCCTCCAGGCGGCCAAATCATAGTCCGGCTTCGGGTGCCAAAGATGCACTATCATCCTGGGAACGGTGGTATAGTGGCAGCCGAATTTCTGAAGCCGATCTACGAGATCATTGTCCTCAGAGGCGCTGCCAGTGAAGTCCTCGTCATAGCCACCAATGTCAAGGATGTGCCGGCGTTTCATGGCCATCAGGAACGGGAGCCGCGTGGTAAGCTTCTTACAACCTTTGGTATTGATAGCCTCACCATTACGGACACTTTGCCATGCCTCACCACACCAATCCCTAACACCTTCGGTAATCGCAAGCGCCCAGGGATCAGCCTCCACAGCAGAGATCAGGGTATCTATAATGTCTGGCTGAAGATGGTAGATTTCCGCGCAAGTAATTATGACGATGTCAACGTCGAAACGCTTCACAGCAATGTTGATTGGGAAGCCAGGACAGCGCCAAGCTGTCCTGGCTTTTTTTGTTTTCAGATACTCGCAGCCGTGAGCAGTTGCCAGACACTCCGCGGATTCTAGTTGCCCCTCATCTAGGATGATTTTTCGGCAACGGGTAGAAGGGCCTATTGTCTTCAGACAGACTGCTAATTGCGCATTCCTATCAAAGGTCGTAATCAGCAACGCCGCGTTCATCACTTCACCTGCCCATCAACGATATGGAAATTTTCGACCGACCAATCAGATTGCGTGTTGAGAATGGCGAAACCTTGTGTCCACGAATTCAGCGGCAACCAGTCGGGGTGCAGTTGACAGGAGCAGCCTACTGACCACGTGGAGATGATCCGCTCAAGCGTTGGGACGGTGTGCTTGGAACTGCTATGGCGATGCGCTACCATACAGCACTCGTTCAGCTTTCGATAAGCGCCATAGGCGGGATTCACACAACTGCTGAGTCCCGAGACCTCGTGGCCGTGTAGCAGGTACAATTTGTGATGACGGAGTATCTTCCTGGCGCCGACTACTTGGATTGCCAAGTCCTCAGGAATGGCCACCAGCGCCCGCATCAGTTCCGGAAGATTTGTTACGGTATCCCGGACCACGCCAAAGAGTTCCGGGGCGTTTCTTAGGAGATAGGTTTCCGAGCGGAGTTCGTGGTTGCCGTACTTCCACAGAACGTGCTTGGGTCCGATTTCCTGGGCTATGTACCTTAGCACCTGTCCAGCGGTCTGCAACTCCTTCTTGAAGTCGCGGACTGTTGGGTCTTGGAGCCAGCGGCTTAGTTTGTAGCAGTCCATGAAATCGCCAAGGATTATAACGCCGTCGCATTTGTCTTTCTTCGCTCTCTTGACGATAGTTTTCAATGCGACCGGATCATGGAACGGGATATGGGTATCAGCAAAGATAACCCACTTCTTTGCGGCGGGCAGATCGACGACGCCAAACTGGGTGTCCTCTGGCTTTGGAATAGCCACCCTTGGCACTGTTATACTAACGGCCTTTCTCCCGTGGACACCATTAGCACCGCGATAGTAGCGCACTGATGCTCTGGCTTTCTCTACAGTAGCATACTCGGTCGGGAAATCGCGGCATAACATTCTAGCAACCTGTGCTGAAGACGACGAAGCGAACTTCTTACAATACTCAAGTGTTTGGGCTTTGGACACTCTTACACTCCAAACAAGTTAGCTGGACAATTTTCTTCTCGCCGCAGAACATCTTGCACTCAGTGCCACAACATCCAGATGTTATCTGTCTGAAGACTCTCTTGGTGCAGGGTGGTAGACTCGGATGGAAGACAAAGAGATCGGTTTGATCCCTTTCATAGCCCTCAAGTGGGGGAATTGAGAATGGGTCGCCGCGATGTGGGAAAATGATGTCGCCATTCGTCAGCTTCCGCATCTGAAGACTCCCATGCCAAAGCAATTAGTGCGCTCATTACTATACAGCCATTTACCTTTAGGCGCTGTTTCCAGAAACTCGTCAATGGCTTTCATGATTCCAAATGTAAAACGGCTGTGGGTGTCGTGCATAAGTATCACGCCACCTTTTCGCACAAAAGGCGAAAACCACTGCAACTCGAAAAGCGTATGTTCGTAAGTGTGATCAGTATCAATGAGCAGGATATCCACAATCTTGTCCCAGGTTTCTGCAACCAGATAGTCGTCCTGGTTGATGAAAGTCCAATAGGCTCCGAGATTCGCCCGAGTCACTGCGGCGATTGCTTGTTTGCAGGGCGCGATGTCACAGCTATAGAGATGACCATTGGTTTTCTGAAGCCCACAAAGGAACGCCAGAGTAGACACACCGGGACAGACTCCGAGTTCCAGGACAGTTGTTGCCTTCTCAGAGACAACTAAGTCATGGAGAAACTCGACATGGCTACTCATGTCAGACTGCTTACTTGCCAGATTTGTTAGGATACTCATTGTGCTTGTCTCCCAACCCGGCTGTCCACGGATGCTCCTTACAATGGATACAGTTTACTTGCTCTATTTTCCTGTCACCACAGAACATTTGACGGTACTGACCACAGCAAGGGGATGTCAACTGTTTGAAAGTGCGCTTCTCACAGATTTGCAAGATTGGGTGGAATGCGAATGGGTTGCCTAAATCCCGGACGTAGCCCTCCGGAACAGGTGGCGGGCTACCACGATTGGAGACATAGATGTCCCCATTAGCTGCTTTTCTGAAGCCCATTATTCAGTAGCTTCTCCTTTACGCGATGCCCCAGGGGACGCCGGCGGGGCTGGCGTGTGGTCTTTGCAGATACGGCAGTCGGTCAGGACACATTCACCGCGCGCGGCGCAGGCGTAGACCTTGAGGCGGGTTTTGCCGCGGCAGGTATGGCAGTCCCGCCAGCCGGTGTGGGGGCCAAGGTGGAGGCATTTGGGGCGCGGGGACATGAACGTTGGAGTGCCGGATGTGTGAGGCAAACGCCCGGCGAGGCATAGGGCGCAGAC
>CAZCJJ010000012.1:0-38839 GCA_964499045.1 uncultured Opitutales bacterium
ATGCGTTTTGTATCGTCCATGAACCTAAAGGCTGGGATTAGTAACGGAATTTCACAAAGGGAAAAGTCTAAAGTGGCGGGCAATAGGGAAAGAAAGCCCAGGCTGGCCAGAGGATTCTCCAAGCCGGGAGCCGGAACCAATGGAATTTAGATTGTAGATTGTAGATTGCAGAACGGGAGGAAACAGGAGCGTGGGCAGGACGCCTGCGGCCTTTCATCTCTGAAAAATAATTGTTAAAATCGTCGCAAACAGGCACACTTTTAACGACTAAGGTACCCATAGCAAGGGAAAGCGGGGCCGGAGCTCAATCGACTAGCGGATTTCAGGATCGGAACGGCCCCTTGACAAGAAAGGAACCTTGTACCCGTTCCGGATACCTTCCAGGCGATCCCACTCCGTCAGGTATTTTTTCAAGTGCACCTTGCCGTTCGCAATTTCATGCTCCACCAGTTCACGGACCAGGGTTTGCTCCCGCTCATAAGCAGCATCATCCAGAAAATCTCCAAAATGCGCCATTCTGGCCCAAAGCAGGTGGGTCGTCAGGGCATCAAATTCATTGTAATCCACAATCTGCTTCAGTTTCCCCTGCAAAAAAAGCTCCCAGACTTGATCCCCCGCCGTATCAACCTTGCCCGGGATCCCGCTCAAACTGGCCGCCTCATGCAGACGCGGTGTATTGGAACCGCGGCCCAGTATGGCCGCCAAATCGACATGGTAGTCCCCGGCATTGCTGAAATAATCAGCCCCTTCCCAGGGTTTTTCCGGACGCCGACCGAAACCATGCCCTCCCAACCCATGAACAATAGCCCGCTGGACCAGTATCGGAACGTCCGCATTCAGCGAATTGTAGCCTACCAACTGGGGTCGCTTTGTCCCGATCGCCTTGATGAACCCATTGAGCAAGGTCCGCTCGTCGCATTTATCAGGGTCCATGGGATCCGAAGGCAGCGAAATCAGTTTCAACTGCACCGAGCCATCCTCCCCCACTTCCCGCAGGACCCCGGCCGCGGAAACAATCCGGCACAAAACAGTCTTCAGGTAGGGACGCGGATTTTCCTCTGTCGCCCCGTAGGCCTTCCACATACGCTGAAAGGCATCCATCAGCTGGGCACGGCTCTCCAATTTGACGCCAAAAAGGATCTCTGCCGCCATCGGGTCAGGGATCCACTCCAAATCAAATGATAATAAACGTGGCAATACGGCTTTAAACATAGTGATATAATTGAGAAGAGCCGGCAATAGGCTTGGTTAAGGAACGTTATCATTCCACGGACGGCCCCCCGGCCCGGCTTTTTTTTCTGGCTTCCCGTGAACGACCCGTTTTATCTCCGCTTAGTTTACACTGACAACCACAAACAGAACAAAATCATGATATCACAGATAGAGAAATATCTTGGCGACAAGTCCGAGTACCTGCTCGCCCATGAATGTAAAACGATCTCGAAGGATCGCCTCCACCTGCCCGGTGGGGATTTCGTTGACCGCATTTATTCTCAGACGGATAGAAACCAACGGGTTCTCAACAACCTGAACTGGATCTTCAATACCGGACGCCTCTCCGGAAGCGGCTACGTCAGCATCCTGCCGGTGGACCAAGGCATCGAACACAGCGGCGGAGCCTCCTTCGCGAAGAACCCGGACTACTTTGATCCCGAAAACATCGTCAAGCTCGCCATCGAGGGCGGCTGTAACGCGGTGGCCTCCACTTTCGGTGTTCTGGGCAGTGTGTCCCGCAAGTACGCCCACAAGATTCCGTTTGTGGTCAAGATCAACCACAACCAGCTCATGACCTATCCGAACCAGTTCGATCAGATCATGTTTGGTTCCGTCGAGCAGGCCTACGACATGGGTGCCGCTGCGGTGGGTGCCACCATCTACTTCGGCTCGGAAGAAAGCAACCGCCAGATCATCGAAGTGGCCGAAGCCTTTGCCCGTGCCCATGAACTCGGCCTCGCCACCATCCTCTGGTGCTACCTGCGGAATCCCGCCTTCAAAACCAAGGAAAAAGACTACCATGTCGCAACCGACCTCACCGGCCAGGCGAACCACTTGGGCGTCACCATCGAGGCCGATATCATCAAACAGAAACTGCCGGAAAATAACGGTGGATTCCTCGCCCTCAACTCCGGCGATTCTTCCTACGGCAAACTCGACAAGCGTATCTACGAGGAGCTGACCAGTGATCACCCGATTGATCTCTGCCGCTACCAAGTCGCCAATTGCTACATGGGACGCGCCGGACTGATCAATTCCGGAGGCGCCTCCGGCAAGAATGACTTCGCCGAGGCCGTCGCTACCGCAGTGATCAACAAACGCGCAGGCGGAACCGGTCTCATCTCCGGGCGCAAGGCCTTCCAACGGCCGATCGACGAAGGCGCCAAACTCCTCCATGCCATTCAGGATGTTTACCTCTGCAAAGAGGTCACCATCGCCTGATCACAAGGCAAAACCGTTCCATCTTTCAACGCTCCCCAATCCGGGGAGCGTTTTTTGTCACCAAGTGGAAACATCTTCAGAATAATATGCATCCAGGGAACCGTCGATCGCTTTACCGGGGGTGAGGTCACCCCCGGCTCCTTGTGTATACCGCAAGGTAAACTCTGGATACCTCGCTTTATTAGCGTGCCCGGGGCGGCCCTGCGGAATCCCGGATCACCAGTTCCGGTTCGATCAGGATTCCCTTCTCCCTCCTGGAATTCGGAACCTTTTTCGCCCGAATGAGTTCCAGCAGGGTTTCCACCGCTTTGTGCATCATGACGGGTACCCGGTGCTCAACGGTAGTCAACCGGGGATTAAAATAACCGCCAACATCCAGATTGTCGTAGCCGACAACCGAAACATTTCCGGGCACATCCAGGCCCGCCTTCCTCAGCGCGGAAATCGCCCCGATTGCAATCCGGTCATTCAAGGCCACAATCGCGGTCGGCAGCCTGGTCTCCCGCAAAAGCCGTTCCACCAAAAACTCTCCATAAGCGTAGTTGTGGATTTTATCCCCCTCTTCGTAGCAGAGGTAAAAATCCCGTTCCATGGAAAGGTCCAACTTCGCGGCAGTGCGCTTCAAACCGCTCAGGCGGGAAGCACCGTAGGAATCCTGCGGGTCAATCCCGAGCAGGGCAAAGTCCCGGTGACCCATCCCGTAGAGGTATTCGATTACCATGGACATCGAATGCTCCCGATCCAAACGAATAGCCTTGCCTGCCGGAGCGTACAGCGGATCGACAAACACACAGGGAATACGTTCCTGCTCCAGTACATCCAAAAGCGCGTCACCGGGCCGCAGGGCCGAACCCAACAAAATCACGCCGTCCACCTGCATCGACAGGAAATGACGGATGGCCCGCTGCTCAAGGGCTTCATTCTCATTCGTCAACTCAATCAACGCATTGAATCCCTCATCCCGCAGACCTTGCTGCAGGACCGTTGCCTTGCGGGCCAGAATCGGCGACTCGATTTCCTGAAAGCACAGGCCGATAATACCGGTCCGGGCACCCCGCAGCCCACGGGCCAACGCATTCGGCTGGAAACCCAGTTCAACAATGGCCTGATGAACCCGCTCCACCGTCGCAGGCAAGACCCCGGGGTGATTGTTCAGCACCCGGGAAACCGTCCAGCGCGACAAACCCAGGTGCTCAGCCAGAGCACTGGTGGTGGAAATCCTCCGGATCTTTTTTTTCGCTTGGCCCACTCGTTTTCCAACACGTGTTGGAATCCGGGCAACTTGTCAAGAACTCATCCCCATCCGCCATCATTCATCATTCATCATTCATCCGCCATCAGGCTACTCCGGTTTCTGCCAGATCCAGAACCGGCAGTCGTCGGAAAAATCGCGGACTGCCGGGGGTTCGTTACAGAATTGCGAACGCAGGACATCGGCTTCCACCCGGAAGCCGGTTGTCTTGGCGTCCTCGCGGATCTCCGCGGGAACCGGCGAATGGATATACATCCAGCCACCCTCGACCATCTCATGGTACAAATCCCCGAACATCTCCAGACGCGGATCCTGTTTTCCACTTTCCCAGAGAGCCTTTTGCTGCTTCCAGAAAGCCCGGTTACCATGAGCTTCCCGATCATGGGAGGTAAAAACAAACCACGATCCCGGCACCAGTATCCGGTGTATCTCCCGCATAGCCTGACGCCGGTTTTCCCGGCCCGGGATCTGCATCAGCCCGTTAAAGCCGAAAATGGCACCCTCAAAATGATTGTCCGGAAACTTCAAGGCCAGGGCATCGCCGACCTGAAAAGAAATACCATATTCCTGCACCTGATTGATCCGCCTGGCCTCCCGAATCATCTCCTTGGAGTAATCAACCCCCAGAATATGCTGATAACCCAGCTCCCACAGTCCGATGGCAATCCGCCCGGCCCCGCAACCCAGTTCAATCAGGGATTGCTCCGGGCTGAAAAGGCGCTGAAAAATACGTTGCTCCGAAACCCAGAGCCCGACATTGTTCGCTGCCTTGGTATATTGTTCCACCACCGCAGGCAGTCGAAAAAATTGCTTTGCTACTTCAACTTCCATTCGTTCAAAAAATGCTTGCTTTCCGAAAGAGCGGCTATTTACTCCCTCCCTTTTCCCATGAAGGCAACCATCAAAACACAAGGCAGACAATTTATCGTGCAGGAGGGTGACATCTTGACCGTCAACCGCTATTCAGGCACGCAATCCGGCGACAGTGTCACCATCAACGAGGTATTGACCGTAGGTGAAGGTGCGGCTCTCAAGTTCGGCAGTCCCCTCGTGGATGGTGCTTCCGTTACGGCCAAGGTACTTGAAAATAAGCGGGGCGAAAAGGTCCGCATTTTCAAGCGCAAGCGCCGCAAGGGCTATTCGCGCCGCCGCGGACACCGCCAGGAATTGTCCGTGATCAAAATCGAATCCATCAAGGCATAACTTTCATCTTCCCAAAGGGACACTGAGTCATGGCACATAAAAAAGGACAAGGAACTTCCAGAAATGGACGCGACAGTAACGCCCAACGTCTGGGGGTCAAAAAATTCGGTGGCGAGTTTGCGATTGCCGGCAATATTCTGCTGCGTCAGCGGGGTACCCGCTTCCACCCCGGTGCCAATGTCGGTATCGGTCGCGACCACACCCTCTTTGCATTGCAGGACGGCATTGTCCAGTGGAACAAGGACAAGCGCCTCGTTTCCGTTGAAGCCAAAGCTTGAACGCAAGCATCAGAGACTTTTTCCCAACGCCCGGATTGATTCCGGGCGTTTTTTTTGAGATTGAAGTCCGTTTACTCCACACGATTCAGAAGTGATGTAGCTGCGCTCATCTGCCCTGAGCAATGCCGAAGGGTGAGAGCGTGGCTTGTTGGCGAAATCAAAAAAACGCGGGCATTCCTGAATGCATGCTGTCCCCTCAGAATCGACTGGCCGCCACACCGATAACGATTTCGATTTGGATTTCTCTCCCAATAATGGTTGAATGATCACTTCAAAAATAGACGGAAATGAAAATACCTTTAGAGGAGTGGCAACGCCAGCGAAAGCATGTTCAGGAACACCTGGATTGGCTGGATGAACAGATATCCCGTGTCACCAAGGGTGACACTACTGCCTCGTCGCCAGCCCCCGAAGCAACGCCGCCGCCAGCCGCAGAAAGCGCTAACAAGGAATTACCTTCACTTCCCGAAACCCCGCAAATCGAAGGCCTTGGCACCTACTCCAAGGTTGGATGCATCGCGTTGGGTATTTTCTTTTGCCTGCTCTTTCTCTTTTTGGTCTTCGGGTTGCCTTACTTTATTTACCGCTAACCTGAAAGACGTACGGCATCTTGCCCGTGCTCTTCCATCATTCATCATCCGCATAGCGGATTCCCGGCAGAATGCCTGCTGCCCAGACAACAACGGCTACGACCCAGATTACCGCCGAAACGGCATAGAGAGTGAAACGCTGTGATGACCAAAAATCGGCACTGATTCTCAGCAACAGCGCAACGATAAACAATGCCGTCATGATAACAACTGGGAGCAAAACGTTTTTGAAACGATGGGATTGTCCACTGTGCCCAAGCACAACCCGGCTCGCCACGGTAAAGGTGATCAAACCAAACCCCGTAATAAAGACCACATGCACCAAGCCGAGTTGCCAAGCCGGGAAGACCGCAATCAGGAGGTAGCCCAGAGGGAAGGAAACTAGAGCCAGCCGCAAGCCCAACGCCAGCGACCCACTGGCCTCCCGGGCCTTGTGGACCGGAACCTCCCGCAGGAGGTATAATAAGACAACAAGCGCCCGCAGTACCATGCCTGACCGGATCCATCCGCTTGCTTCCAGAACAAAGCTCACCAGCAACAGCCCACCGCAACTACCGGCAAAGGCCGCTTTCTTTTTCCACTCAGGCGTCGGCATCAGTAACTCGGGAAAAGATTGCCGGTTGGGCAGACCAAAAAAGCGCGGTAACAGGAAAGCCCCGACTCCCATGACAGGAAGCAACAGGAATCCCTGCCAGGCCAGCAGACGGGCCAATCGATAAAGCCAAAGCGGCAATCCCCCACTCCAAACATCCGCCAGCAACAGGACGGTGCCCACCCAGGCACAGGTCATACCCATGCCAACAAGAACAAAGCCCGGTGGTGGTGTGTCCTTGCGATGGCGCGCTTTACCAGCCAGAAAAACCAGAAATCCCGTCAGCAACAGAAGAAAGAGGGCATCCCCGGCCATCACGTGGCCGCTGAGATGAAGCGCAACCAGTACAATGAGCGTCACTGAAAAAGTTAAAGTCGCCTTTAGCCCCACCCTGGGCACCTCCAGCAAACGCGGCAAGGCCGTTCCCAGAAACCCGATAACAAAGGCCCCCAGAAAACCCTGAATCATAATACGCGCATGGGCCTGGGCAGGATAAACCTCCCAGCCCCCCCACACAAATGCAGGCCAAAGCGAAACCCCAACGAGCCCCAGCAAGGTCCCCAAGGGGAAAAGCAGCCGATAGGGTTCGCCCGCCGCTGTCAGCGCAAAAACCGATTCAGGAATACCTTTGTCTGCCATAGCCCGCAATTATACCCTATACTCTTTCAACAGGCCTTGATTCCTGTCAATAGAAGTGTCTTTCGCCCTCGGTTAAGCTGATATGGCTCAATATGATTGAAATCTTCTAGACGGTAACAATAATGTTGCACAGTAACACTCAAGTTGTTACTGTGCGGTTTTAGCGTTACATAAAATGAATAAAGACATACAAAAGCCTGTCATTCAATACCTTGCTGAAACTATAGGTATGGATGCTGTTTTTGCGGATTGGGCAAAGTCAGAAAAGATTCCCTATGCCATGCGAGGAGGCTATGAATTTTGGGAGCTGCACCTCTTAGGACGTGAATTGATCGCGATTACGCCAAAAGAAGATGAAGAATTTTCTGCAGCTAAGCTGGGCAAACACATTAGCTGGCTTGACGAGAACTATAATCGAATGGGGGTTTTCATTGCCAATGGCTTGGAATCCTACAACCGGAAGCGGCTGATTGAACAGAAAGTGCCTTTTATCGTGCCAGGTAATCAGCTTTACCTGCCAGACTTGGGAATCGACTTCCGAGAGCACCTTCGCGGTGTGCGCAAAAAGCGACGACTGTTGAGCCCCTCCGCACAAATGGTCCTGTTGGGGAAATTACAAGATCGATGCATTGGAAATGGTTACACTGCGACTATTCTAGCCGAGAGCTTTCATTCGAACAAGGTGACCATGGGACGGGCAATTGATGAACTGGAAAGTCACAATCTCGTTGAAACAAGAACCGAGGGGCGCGAAAAACAAGTTTACTTCAAATTGAGTGGTCGCGAACTCTGGGAGAAGGCAAGACCGATCCTTCGCTCGCCCGTTCAAAAACGAGTCTTTGTTGAGAATCTCGATCTGCCGATTGGACAAGTGGCAGGGTTGAGCGCATTGGCCGAGTGCAGCATGCTAGTGGAACCGCCCCGCAAGATTCGGGCTGTTACCAATAATGAGTGGAAGGAACTACAGAAGGAATCTGAGCTTCGCATCATTCCGAAGGCTTCTTCCGATATGGCACCGCTTGAACTGGAAATCTGGAAATACGCTCCAGATGCACTGACAGAGAAAGACAAGGTAGATCCCTTATCTCTTTACTTAAGCCTTGCGGATACGCAGGACGAGCGCGTCGAAGCTGCACTCGATGAATTACTGGAGGACATGCCATGGTAAGGGGAATCGAAACGTTCAAAGCTCATTTCGCCGACTACACCGATCGCTACGTTCTGATTGGAGGCGCGGCTTCAACTCTTGCGATGGAAGAACTCGGTGTGGATTTCAGAGCTACCAAGGATCTCGATATCGTGCTCTGTATTGAAGCACTGGATAAGGAATTTGCTCAGGCATTTTGGGAGTATGTGGAAACAGGTGGCTATGAGAGCCGCCAGAAGAGCACAGGGAAAAGGCTCTTTTATCGGTTCTATGCACCCAAGAACCGTGATTTCCCCGAAATGCTGGAACTCTTTTCCAGATTGCCCGACGCGCTGCAGATCGCTGGTGATTCCCATTTAACACCGATTCCGGTTGGGGACGAGGTTTCGAGCCTCTCCGCGATCCTCTTGAATGACGAATACTATCGCCTAATTCATGAACGGAAACGTGAGGTCGATGGCCTGACGATAATTGGACCCGAGTGCTTGATCCCCCTGAAGGCAAGCGCCTATTCCGACTTGAAACAGCGAAATGTTGCTGGGGAAAAGATCGATTCAAAGGACATCAAAAAGCACAAAAACGATGTTTTCCGTCTTTACACGATTTTGGACCAGAGCGTCACCTTGGCTGTCGCTCCGGGAATTAAGTCGGACCTTTCGAGGGCTTTTGAGATGTTGAGAAAGGACACGGTTGATCTTAAGGCATTGAGCATTCCTGGGACTACGGTCGCGGCGATTCTAAGCGAATTGGAGGGATACTATGGACTTTAGTGTCAATTTGCGGGCAAAATGGACCAGCAATTTGCGGGTGAAAATGTACCACCTTTGGGATGTCAAACATCACCAGAGTGGAAATACAGCAAAGCATATTGGCCCTGAAGGGGCGTGGCTGGCCTGATCGGCGTATAGCACGCGAGCTTGGCGTTCACCGTAACACGGTGAGGCGTTACGTTTTGGCTTCAAAGTGTACCAACCCGCAAACCGGCAAACAGGGTCCCCCGAGTTTGTGCGAGCCATAATCCCGCAGACGCGTGCGCGTCTGTGGGATTATGAGCCTGTGCCCAAGTAATCCGAATAACACAATATAATATGAATCAAACCCGAAAATCCCCTCCTTTTTACGGGAGGGGAAATTGGGTGCAGGGCTCGGATTTGAACCGAGGACCTTCAGGTTATGAGGAATAAGGGCCTTTGCTGTCAGTCAGCGACTTATGGAATTTTAAAGGCATGACTTGTTCGGAAACTTGTTCAGGTTTCAAAGGGTTTCATTGGGTTGCAGCCGTATTCATTTGGATTGGGTTCTATAAGGGCGATTAGACTTCAGCTATCGCTTTAAGCAATGCGTCCTTCGCATCCTGGTAAAACTGTATATCAACCTTGGTGGCCATGTCGTCGGAGAGGTCGAAGAGCTGTTTCCGGCAGGTCACTGGCATGAGAATGGCCGTAGCGCCTTTCTCGACTGCAATTTCGACCATCTCGACAGCGTTGTGTATGGGTTCAATGGAGCCACCCAAGTTGATTTCACCTATGACGACTAATCCACCCCGTATACTCTTTTTAAGCAGTGCGGTGCATAGGGCTAGAAGAGTTGCCACACCAAGCTTGGCTCCGCTCTTGGAAGCGTCAAAGGCACGAAGCTGGACGGTGAACTCGTGCTGCCTCGGGTCTTTATCACCTACCAGTTGAAGGGCTCGCGCGTAAAGGTTCTGTTCGGCGTAGCCGACACTTTCGCGGAAGGCAGGTGGAACTGGCTTGTTGAGGATCTTTACACTGCTTCCAGGCCCTACGTTCGTTTCGAGCCTGTAGAGACCAGGATGTTCCCCGTCGCCAGCGCCTGGGCTTATACTCCAAACCTGACCTGGTTCAAGCGGATCGTCGCCGATGCTGTTCTCGCTGCGCAGTTCTGGAGTGGAAACGAACTTCTCTATGCCTTCCAAGCCAATGATGTAACTGAAATGGGTATTCCTAAATTCTGCGGCACCGATACGCTTTTGCTGCTCTTTGACCCGGCGACGTGCTTCCAGCGCAATTCTCACCACCCATTCCAGGTCTTCATCGGAGATATCTTCCGTTCCTCCTGGAAATAGAAGCTTGAGTAAGCCGCTGACGGTTTTGTTGGTGGCGTTCACATCGCGTCCGGATAGCGCGCCGCCGTAGCTGATGCGGTTTTGCATGACGCTCAGACGTGTTTGAGAACGCAGTTGGGTCCAGCACTCGGAAAGGAAGTCGCTGACCAGTCCGAAGTGCTCAGTAAGCATTTCTTTGCCAACCTTGGGAACGTCCCATCCTGGTAGGTAGGCATGGAGACGATCCATGAATGCCGTATCGTCACGCATCTCAGGAGGCATAGGTCCAAAAAGGTGTCCGATACGCTGTTGATGCTCTACGTCGACATCGAAGTTGCCTACTAGAACAATGCTTCCATCGGCGCGGATACTTTCCTTTCCACGGCTGAATTCGCCTGACTCCATGTAGCCCTTCATGATGTTGACGCCATCTTTCTGGTCAAAGGAGATGCCAGAAACTTCGTCGAAACAGACGACATCGTATTGGCAGATCAACCCACGCTGGCCATTGCTATTATTCACGAACATCTTGGCCACTGTTGCCTTACCTCCAGAGATCAAGTGAGCATAGGGCGACACTTGCTGGAAGAGGTGGCTTTTGCCTGTTCCACGAGGACCAAGTTCCACTAGGTTGTAGTTGCGCTCAACGAAAGGCACCATTCTCAGGAGCAACGCGATTTTCTGACGCTCACTCAACACCTCGGACTCGATGCCGATGGAACGAAACAACAAGGCCATCCACTGTTCGGTCGTAAATTCTTTGCGCGCTGCCGCGAGGACATCCAATACATCCCGCTTGGAAAGTTGGATCTCCCGAATGCTTTGAACGCCGAAGGGACGACCGTTCGATTCCTGAGCAATAGCGGCATCATAGCTCAGCGTCACCTCGGCGTAGAAGCCTCCGGTCAACATACGCTCATGGTTGCGCACTTCCTCGGACGAGATCCGCACATCGTTCAGCCTCAGGCTTGGCAGTGCAGCCACATAGGAATCCGTTTTGGCATCGAGACGCGCCGTCAAGATGTCGATAATCTTCACTTCGCCGTTTTCTCTGGCGCGGGCTTTGAATAGCTCTTCTTCTCCTGCTTTGACCGTTTTGGATTTCAGCTGTCGCTGAACGATCTCCAGGCCTTCGTTGATTTCCTCGTCATTGACACTGGCGCAGTATCTTCCCAACAAGAACTCGACGACGTAGGTTGGCACCGGAAACTGTCGACTAAAGGTGCGAACCAAGTCCTTTCGAACGAGGTATCCCTCTAGTGCTTTTGCCGCTAACTGATCCAGTTCATCAAATTCCGCCATGCTTATATCCCTCCTATCGTGGTTTCAAATTGTGCGAGAAGCTCTCCGTCTTTCCCTGTGATTACAGCAAAGGCAGTCGAATCGAGCAGACCGTCGTCCTCGATCACAATCGACGCCTTTCCGTCTTTAAATGCTTTTGAATTCATTGAAAGTGAACTCGCAGCGTCACCAGCGTGTTTGCGCACATCGAGATTCAAGCCTTCGCCTGATCCCTCAATGGCCACAGTAAAGCGCATCCCGCGCCACACTTTGTCCGTAACCTTCACGCCACTGCTCGCTGAGCCCGAAGCTTTGATCGAGAATCGCTCTGTCAGACATTCCTGAAGCGAAAGGCCGCCATGGGCATAGTCGCGACTACGTCCGTAGCAATTCACGCCACTCGCTAAGGCGAAGCTGTGGGCTGGATTCCAGAACCAGGAATAATGAGCCTCATCGCTTTGTGCGCCGGGTTTGAGGGCCGCACAGCGTCCCCATGTATTCTCCGAAAGGGCACTGGCGAGTTTGGTCGTCGGAAGGCCACCTGGAAGTGCTAGAAATCCGTGATCGGTAACCAGCTCGATTCGTTTCCATCCTGCTGAGGTGAGTTCACGAATACGTTCTTCAATACTGTCGAGAAGGCCGTCCAAGTTCTTCGCAAACTTGCAAATGTCTGCATGTCCTTCCTTGTCGATCTCGCCGATCTCGGTCCAAGCCATGCCATTGGGATCGCCTGTCTCTCCGACAGAAAGCAATTGCCATCCGCCATCGCCGAGCAGCTTCTTAAAGTGGTGCCCACCCTTGAGAGACTTGTCGGTCGCTTTTACAACAGGGTCGAACTCTGCACTGGCATCTGCACCTGTGATTTCTTGCCGAACTGGCGAAACCGCCGGTTTCGCGGTTGCGGTTACGCTGGGGAGTGCCGACCATGCATGCTCGCGATCAAAATCAATTCCCAGCTTCTCCAGTCGCTCTGCCAGTTTTTGAGCTAAGTCATAGCGGAGTCCATCAACGAAAAAGACGACCATGCCAGCCTCCACGCTTTGAAATACAGGATCGCTTGCCTTCGGACCTGGATAACCTTGTTGCGTGACCAAGGTCTGAAGCTGGCGTGCACCTTCGTCTAACCATGGCAGATAGATGCTTGCCAGAGCCACTTGCACGGCATCCATCGACTCTCCTTTTGGAACAGCTTTGATCGCATTCAGTGCCGACCAGTCCGCCTGCCATCCGCTAGTCTTGTAGATTGCCACCATATCCTGAATCTTTGGCACGGCTAAAGATTGTTCACAAATACGAGCGACCTCGGCCAGCTCTCCAATCGCTAACGCCAGCGGGCTCTGTCCCAATTGAGCCCACACCCAGGAACGGCGCTCCCCGTGCTCCTGATCCAGCTCGCGCAAGCGCTTTCTTGCATCATGGGGCGCAAGTTTCTCCAGCTTCTTCAGCGCAGAGAGTAGTTCGCGCTCTTTACTCGCGTTTAGCTGCGGCCAGCCGCTTTGGTCTGCAAAAAGATCACTCGGCGGCGGGCAGCGCTCAATGAGACTGGGAATCGAAGGATAGCGAGTCGGTGCTTCCATGTAGCGTTGCCAGATGGGCGACCAAGGGCCTTCATGTCCGGCCAGCTTTTCGGCAGCGCTGAGCTGCCCCTCTTTGCTCGGATCAAAACCCATTTGGGAGCGGGTGACTTCGACGAACGCTTGCCACTCCGTCTCACTCATCGACTTCCTGAACGCATCCCCTTGGTCGATCCACTGGAGAAGGTCTCGGGTGGGATCTCCGCTCGTCAGGAGCTTATTGAAATAGTCCCGATCCAGTCGCTTGCCTTGAAGGAGTTCCACCTCCTCATCAACCAAGCGGTAAAGCGCCAGCTGCATCGCACGCTTGGCCTCGGAATCTTGTGCCACATCGAGACCCAGCCCCCCTTGGTCGGTCTTCAAAAAGGCAAGAATTGTCCAGTCCTTGGCATTGATCTGCGACCAGATACAGCCCCGGTATTGGAGTTCGGCCAGCGGCTTCAATTCATCAGGACAACTCTCAATTGCTCTCAAGTCTTGTCGACCGACACCAGGTAAGTAGATGATGGGCACCGGAGGTTGCGGGCTTGCGCCTCCACTTTTGTAAGCGGCTTGAGCCTCTTCCACCGCCTGAGCAAAAGCAGAATCCGCTTTCTCCATACAATGCCCAGCAATGGCCGCTCGTAGCCAGATTGCGGGACCTCGGCGTTGCTCGGCATCGTATTTGCCCAACACGCAAAGTTCATGCATCTGCTCCTGTAGTCTGGGAATGATCGCTTCCCACTGTCGTTCCTTATCCGGCCAGAGGATACAGGCAGGCGGTACCTGTATCTGTGCATTAAAGACAGATGCAGCACGAACGGCCTTGATGAGTTGTTCTAAAATGGGCATTAATCTAAGCTTTATTCTCGAACAGGATAGTCTTGAGATAGTCTTCAGTGGCCTCGAAAACAGGCTCAGTATCATTGACCTGCCTCATAAGTGGAATGACCTTTTTGCGTATTCCCATTCCGCGCGAATCTACATAACCGTAGTCCCTCAAAACATCCATAATCATCGGATTCCTTGGGGAACGCTGACCATCTACCATCTTTTTTACGGTCATTGAATTTTGAAGCTTTCCGGGGCTGATTACTTCAAGTCGCCCTTCATAGACAATCACATCAATGTCAACGGACCTAGTCCAATCGCGATGAGCCACTGCATTCAAGACGACTTCACGAATTGCTTCTCTAGGATATAACTGCCGAAGGTCGCGACGCAGGCCTTCGTTAACAGCATCACTTTCTACAGTGACAAATGGTTCGATCTGTTTTGCGAATGCCTCAATAAGACCATCATCAACTAACTCTTTCTCTCCTGCATCTGTGACCTGCCACCTTGCTACAAGAGGACCATCAAGCACAGTATCCAGCTTCGCTGCATATTCCTTATCGCTACCTTTAAAAACAGATAGCCGTATGCCAGCTTGACGGAGATAGCGTCGAGGTTTGATTCCGAAACATACTAGACCACCTACTGAGCAGACCTTATTGCCATGTGAATCCTCCGCCATAAACCCCAAACCGACTAGACGATCGATCCACTTTTCCCGATCTTCATCATCAGGGACTTCAGGATCCTCCATGATTTCTGTGAGATAAAATTTTACGCGCTCTAAATCGAGATTGCTGAAACTACTACCAGGAACAGGCATCACTTCGACATGAAGCAGTCCACCGCTTTCAAACAGCCGGAGTTGCTGCTCTCGGCTGGCCAACTCAGAACGGTCGCCAAGCCTGATGTAAGTATCCTCGCGGTTATTGTGACGAACCACATAGGGCTTTGAAATGCCTCTGCCGATCGTGACAATGGCAACCCTTTTTCCTTCCTCAAACTCGATCTCCTCGTAAAAAGGAATCATCTGAGGGTGAACTTTGTCTCGAAACACGTTGAGGACCCATTCCTGCGTATTGTCCCGTTGGATTCCCGTTACCGAGCCATCATCTTCTACGCCCAAAAGAATGCGACCTCCTTCGAAGTTGGCGAAGGCTACGATTTCTTTAGCAAGTTGCTCAGAGCGAAGGTCATCGCGTTTAAATTCGACTCCCGAGTTCTCGCCGTTTGAGATAATTTCAAGTAATTCTGACTTTAACATAGTGCTTTAAAATCCGTATTTTGCTTTGCGTTGATTAAAAGCCGATCTGCCACCCTCAAGAATTTCAGCGGCCTTCTCTTTAACTTTGGGAACGTCGATTGCCCCCTGGAACTCAGGCGGCATGTTCGCTTTATCATCAGTCGCATCAAATACGCCAATCCATTCAGCGTCACCGAATACAGGAATATTTGCGTTGTGAGTCGCAAAGATGAACTGGCGTGCGATCTTCGCAGATCGGAGTTCAGTTACAATTCTATCTGCAATAAAGGCATTGTCCAAATTGTCTTCAGGCTGATCCATAATCAAAGGGTCCTTATTCTGGAGCAGCAAGAGGTGGAGAATTGCGGTGCATTGCTGGCCCGTGGAAAGTTTTCCCAGTGGGCGGTAGCTCTCCGCAGCTTCATGAGCCGTATTTAGCTCGATTGAAACCCGGTCTGGTAGTTCGATCTCTTCTAGCTGTAATATTTTCTCCTGAGGCAGCCGCGCTAGTGACTCAGCAACACTTGGAGTAATTCCCCAACCAGCATTCTGAAGACTATCGACACCTTGCCGTATCAACTGGGCTAGCTTTACAGGAGAGAAGTCATCCACATCTTCCACCCAACGGAGACGCCCAGCGCCTACATTTTCCATTTGGCAATTTAATAAGAACTGAGTGACGTTCTTCCTTTCAGCTTCCGGGGCGACAGTGAGGCGCATTTTGCCTTTGAGCTTCCTGTTGAGCTTTTTGAGTGAGCGGTCAAAGCGGGCAGAGCGCTCTGCTCGGATTTGGGAGAGGTCGTTCAGGATTGCCTGGCGTTGTTGGGCAAGTTCAGTTTGGAGCTTTTTACGACTCTCAATGAGCGCCTTTTTAGGGCGGATCCTCTCGATATCTTTCAAAAGATTTTGAAACTCGATGCCAACCTCTCGCCCTGATTTTCCTTCAGTAGCGGGCAACTCTTTAAAGGTTCTCTCTAGCTCCTCCTCCTTTTGGGCGATTCCTGCTTTAACCTTACTTATAGCTTCCTCAGCTCTCGCATGAGAGGCTTCAAAATCTGTATTCCATTGCTTAAGTATCGCCTCTGCCTTTTGCCTGATGGCATCCAGTTCCATCCGCACGGAAAGAAGCTCCGCCTTGTGAGGCAAAGAATCTATTGCATTATCGCTAAGGAAGGTCGTGTCCGGCAAACTATCCCGCACCGACTCAAAGGCCAAGTTGAGGTTATGGAGTTCCTCTTCAAGCACTCGTTTCGCTAAACGCTTTTCAGTTTCCAATAGTGGAACAACTTTAAGCTTCTCCTCAATGCCCAGGCTCTTGAACTGCTTGATCTCTTCCTCAAGCTTCGGGATGCGGGCTACTTCATCTTCCAGGTCTGCTACTGCTTTCTGCGCATCCAGCAGCTTGGTTCGATTGTCTCCAAGCTTCCTCAACGCCTCACGGATCTTTGCTTCATCATCAGCTTGTCCCTCCTCTAAGAAACGAGCGAGCAAGCGGCCTTGATTGGAGACATCTTGGGCTATCTCATAGATTTCATTTTGCCCATACAGCTCGACTCCAGGCATCAATTCTTTCGGCGAAAAACTCGATGGCTTGCCTTCAGAATCCACTACAGTTGGATCCTCCCCGTAGCGTCGAGCGATCTTGAATATGCGGCCATTCATTTTTGAGGATCGCACCGTCAATTCGACTCGTGCCTTTGAGCGGCCTAAGTTCTCTTTGACGATATCCAGATGCTGTTTCTTCGCAGCTTGTCCTATCGGCTCAATATCCAGTGCAAATCGAAGACTTTCCAGTAGTGTAGATTTTCCGGTTCCACGGCCACCGATGACAGCGTTTAAGTGTTCGGAAAAGTTGATTTCCAATCCATCCAAGTAACCTCCCGTGATCTTGAGCTTTTCAATTCGGGAATAGTATTTCTCTGAACGGTCACTGTTGAGCCGCACACGCGATTCAGGATCCTGAAAGGCCAGCTTGAAAGACTCGAAGCACGGACGCGTCATCTTGATTAGGCAGGAGGCTTTCTCATTAGCAAGATCACTGGGCTCAGCCACATCTTTCGCATTGATGATCCCGACGGGCATTTCCCTGCTATAGTTCGGATCCCGATTGAGAAGCACTTGGCGGTAGCCGTTGCATTCTTCATTCTTCAAATCCTCCAGAGTCGCAGGTATTTGAGCGGCCTTTAGCAATGGGTCTTGCCAGACTTGGTTGAGCTTTAGCCTTAAAACGCCACTATCGTTGGTGCAGTGCGCAGCATAGGCAAACCCGCCAAGATCTTGGACCTTTCTGAGTATATCCTGGCCACCATAGCGGGACGGGCGGACGCCATTTGCAGGATCAGATAGACCTAGTTCCCCGAGGTAGCGGTTGAGCTGAGCCACTGACGTATCCTCTGGAAACAGGCAGACAAAGTGAGCCTTCTCTGTCGATGCGATCTCAAAGCCGGGAAACACAATGACGCCTTGTTCATTGAATAAGCTTCGTATCGCGTCAACAGCATCAACGTTACCGTGATCCGCAAGCCCAACCACTTTAATGTCATTCTCCAGAGCAGTGTTGAGGAGTTGCTGATTGTATTCAGCCTCGGTCATATCATGGTCGGTTCCCCTGTATTTGATATAGCCTGCAGGATTCACCTGTAGGGCGCACTTCCAGAATTGGGCTTTGGTGTAGGTCTCGGTGCTCATGATAAATAAGTTGGGTTGTGTTACAGGTTTCTTAACTTCTCAAAAATGTGTATTCTGGGCCACTTGCTTTCATTCGGTCAAAGATTCCGAAATCGCGGGTCTTATGCGTTTTCGTTGTAGCGTGCAGTAAGAAATCCATCTTTAACACAGAAGAACCTCCTTCTCCGATGACGACAATCTTATCGGTCTCGTATTGTTCTACCGGACCAGCCGCTTGGATGAGTTGGTTTTGAAAAAAACCGTCGAAAGAGGCTACGTTTTCCGCCTCTACATATACCTTGCCGTCCACGACTTTGATGCCTTTGGGAATCATGAACTGGATTCCAGTTAGAGCTTGCCGTATATCTGCAATAATTTTGGGCGCTCCCTCAGTAATCACACTCAGAAAACCCTCTTCATCGTAAGGCTCATGATGCATCCGGTTTCTAGCATTTACAATGTTCTCTATCGTGTGACAGTTGCCCATCAGTTCCAATAATTCTGGAAATACTACCAACTTTGCTTCACCTTCTGAAACCCTGCGAGCTAGCGCTTTCTGAAGCGTTACGTAGGCTCCGTCAGACAGTGGCTTCCCTTTTAGCTGATTGAGGAATTCTTTACCCAACTCATCCTCGGAATTAAGGAGTTCTTCAACGACTAGAAATAGCGGTATTTTTGCCAGGATATTCAAAAGCCTCTGCCCATTCTTGATCCTTGAAAGATGATCTTCTTCTCTGCGAAAAGCTCGGTAGGGGTATTCAATAAAGAAAGGCAATGGTGCCCTCATCGCGTCGATTTCCTCTTGGAAATCACCATGCAATATATCTGCTGCCAATTTCCTAGAAGTATAGAGCCTCTGCATGCTCTCAAACGGTTCGCGAAGGTCCATGGCGTCCTTAAGCGTGTCGAGATAGCTCTGACGAGCGTTTCTCCTCATGATTGCATCGGCAACCTGAGAGGACTTACTCGCAGGAGCCACGACTTCGATATTTCCCAGGCCTTTGGGTAGATAATGCCAGCCCGCTGCGAGTCGGTTTGCAAGTAGCTCCGCTTCACCGGCATGATTTAGATAATCCCAAAACCAAACTTCAGACACTGACTTCTTTAGCCGTAAGACGACGGCGGGCTCGGAACCATGCTGGCTCTCGGTTAGGTTGAGCAGAGATGATCCCCTAAGGATTATTCCATCCCCTTGAAGAATGACATCTTCGGCCTGAAGAGGCACAGTATTTTGAAATACACTTTCAAAATGGTTATCCTTCAGATAACCGCCAAAATGCCAATACCCGCATTTGTTAATCGCGGCCTGATCAGCAGTTAAGAAGGCGTTGACACACTCAAAAACCTCGGGGTGATCCGCCTTGAGCTGGTTCGGCTTGAGAGGCCAAACCTCAGCCAATGAGCCGACGCCGCTACCATCCGGCAATTTAGGAATTAACAGATAAACCGCATCTACCCACTGGTTGAGCTGCCACGTTTTGCGAGCACTAAGATCAACCCGGTCGATTCTGGTTTTCACATAAAATTCGAGGATCTCGTTAAGCTCATGAGCGGCTACAATCGTGGTCTCAAATAATTGTGCGCCTTCTCCGGTGGAAATCCTCAGCCGTCCATCGCTTCGAAAATGAAGCATCATTATTTCGTCATCACAGGGCTCGTCTGGAGCTTCATCCTGTATCCAGCCTTCCTCATCTTCCAACATCAAAAGTCCGTGTTTGAGTTCTGGAAACCAAGGTAGCGACATTGACTCGAAACCATTCACCCATGTCACACCCTCAGGCTCGCAGCCTAGGAGCTGAAGCTCTTTGGATATCGACTGGAGAAACAAACTTTTGGGCTGAAAGATTATCATTTTTCCTCCTCCTTTCTCGCCGCTTCTTTTTCTTCGCGGGTGATGTGGTGGTCATTGACGCGTTCGCCTTGGAAGAGGTGGAACCAGGGGGCGGATTCGACGTCTTTGCCGCGGTCTTTTTTCCAGTGGATGTTGGGCTTTTCTCGAAGGATGCCTGCGCCTTTCTTTTTCAGGTCGGGGCCGGCCATGAAGGGGCGGATGTTGAGGCGGACGCCGTCGTTGAGGTCGGGGTTCCAGCCGATGGGTTGTGAGTCCAGCGGTTTCCATCGCACGAAGATGTCGTAGGGAGGCTCGCCTTCGCGGATGGCTTCGAGGCGCTGCTTGAGGTTTTCGGCGGCGGCGAGTTTTTCCTGGGCTCCGTCCACGTTATTGCGAATGTCTTGCTGCTGACGGCTGATCCAGTCGCCGAGGTAGGTGTAGATGAGTGTTTCCAGCGCCTTGGCGTCGAACTTGTGGTAGTTGACCAGGGCGGCAAAGCCGTCGCGCAGGCCGTCCCAGATGTGCCAGATGAAGGGGCGGTGCTGGAAGCGCTTGCAGTGCTGGACGAAGAAGCGGTCCCGCAGCCAGCCTTCGAGGGATTTGTCCTTTTGCTCGGCCTCGGTCAGGAGCTTGCCAAGGGTGGCGTTGCTCCAGGTGTCGCCGTAGGCGGAAGCCAGGAGATTGAGGAGGCGGTCGGCGGCGGAGGCCTCGCCCCGGACGGGTGGGATGCAGACAATGCCGTCCTCATCGGCGAAGGGTAGCAGTTTCTGTGATTGTGCGACCTTGTCTCGTGCCTCGTCGGAAAGCTCCATTTCGTCATCGAGTTCCGCTGGCCACTGGTAGCCCAGCAGCCGCCCCACCGCTACCTGCAAGGGGTCGTCGCTGCCAACAGGGTGCCCGTGGAAAATCCACTGCGTCGGGTCATCTGAATAGGGCTTCGGCAGGCCGTTGGGGTATTTTTTTTCGGCGACTTTGGTCCAATGTTCGAGGTCGAAAGGAACTTTGACCAGTGTCGCGTTGGTGACTTTCAGCGCCTGATCTACATCTCTTACGCGTAGATTAAATTCATCCGACTCTATATAAGACCACAGCGCAGACAGATCGCTTTGGTCATTAGGTATAATTACACCTGTGCTATTGTCGTATAGATCACCAAGGTAGAGTGTTCCTGGTAGCTTGCCAATTTGTCCAACCGCAACTCCCATGCTTTCGTATGCTTTGTTTTTAGCTCCAGGTCGGAGCATTCCGTTTCCATCGGTGCTCCAATCAATAACGTTGGTTTTTCCAGTAAATAGAGAAGTATTCTCAGGTGTTCCCTGGTAGAATCGCCAGCGATTAAGATCGCTTATCTCATAATACTTCCGACACCATTTGTCATTATCTCCTGAAACTATACCCCGCATGGAAATGGAGCTTTCGGATAGTAAATTCACACGACTAAAATCGTTTGAAAATAAAACACGAGTATCTGGATCCGCTTTAATTGTGGAGGTGCAGATATTTAGGCATTCATTTCTAATTAATGCCTCAGCTTTTGATTGAGCACCAGAAATGCTGCTTACGTCAATAGCGACGAAACCTCGCTTTTCCCATCCACTTTTCATGGACAACTGAAGCAGGACGACCTTTACGATTTCTCCGGAGATAGTTTCAAATGCACCCGCTCCTAGACGTGCAATGTGTGATATCGATGATTCCTCAAAAAGGTCTTTCCTGAACTTTTTATAGGAAGGCTGGAATGTCCAGTTCTGCGGTAGCACGAGTGATAGCTGACCAGCGTTTCTAAGTAGTCGCTTAAGTCTTAGCAGAAACACTGCTGCGATATCATGCTTTGCTGTAGGGAACCTTTCCGAACAGTATTCCTTAAGAGCCCCATCCTGCCTCTTTATAGTAAGATAGGGAGGATTCGTAAAAATCCAGAAAAAGGTATTCGCCAGTATTTGAGTGGCCTTCGACAGGCCCTGAGCAACGACACCCATCTCTTTATGCTCTGCAGTTCGCGCAACATTTGTTAGCTCTTCAAAAAGAGACCCACTTTCCTCAAAATCCGCATGAAATAACTCACGCCCGATCATCCTGGGCTCAATTAGACTTCCCAAGATTGGTGCATTCCCGAAAAGTAGATAAAGTCGATCCATTGCCCCTGTCAGGCGAGTTTTCCAAAGTCCGCTTTGCTCGTCCCCAAAAAGATCAGCCTGTAGCTTACCTTCAAAAGCATCAGCAGCAAGTTCCGCCAACTGCTTCCACTCCTCCTTAGCCACGCTGATCGACAGTCCCGAACAGGCCACCTGCAAATCCGGCAGCGGACGGTAGCCGCCAGCTTCGGGATAGCGCCATGCGGTCAAAGCCAAGGCAAAGGCGGCGATCTCGACGCAGCGGGGGTCGATCTCCAACCCGTGGAGGTTTTCCCGCAGGACGGCATCGACGGCCTCGCGGGCGCTCAGGCCCTCGCGTTCCATGCGCATCGGGACGAGCATAAGAAAGGCGGCGACAAGGAAGTGCCCCGAGCCGCAGCAGGGGTCGAGGGTTTTGAGTTCGGTAAGCTGCTCTGGCCAGCCATCGAAGGTGCCTGCAGCCGGAGTCCATGCGCCGCTCTCCTCGTCTTTGACAAAGCGGAGATACTCCAGCGGCACACCGGGCAACGATGCCTTCTGCCGCAGTTCCTCTTCGGTCTGAGCGGCCTTCAGATCGCTTTCGCTCAGACGCCGAGCTGCCCACCAGGCTCCAAGGGAATTATCGAGAAGGAAGCTGACCATGTAGGGCTCAGTGAAAAGCTGGGTAACTGCGGGGAGTTCCCGTGCCCCGATCTTCACCTCGGAGGCGTTGACCTCGTCCTTCCGCTTTGCCTGCCAGAACTGATAAACCCAGCCGAGCGCGTCGGAAGCCTGAAAGACTTCAACCGCAAGCCCCGCCAGCAGGTTCTCCAGCTTGCGTTGGTATTCAGGCGGCAACTCCAGCTCAAAGCTCGGCGAGTCAGGACGGAAAATCTGGGGCAGCATCCTAGAGGCATACTGCGCGGCCAGTTCCCAACCATTGCGTGCCCCTTCATCCGAAGCCATTTCTTCACACTCTTCCAGCGAAACCGCCACCGGCTCATCCGGGTCGGGATACATCAGCAAATCATTCTCCGCCAGGAAGCGCGCAAAGAGCATCCGGTGCCAGTGCTCGTAAGCCACTTCCTCCGTCAGCCGCGCCAACTCCTGGGTGCCATCCGGCTTACGCAGATCCCCCAACTGCCGTCCATGCGCCCGCAAACGCCGCCGCAAATCTTTTTCTGCCTCCGAGAGGTGGGCATCCGCCTCCTTCAGCCCAACACCCAACTGCTGCAAAGCCGCCAAAGCGCCCGCCTCCGCAATGTCACGGGCGTCTTTAACGGTATTTTCAAGCTTGGAGCGAAGTTGTTTTTCGAGGGGTTGCATTGTTAAAAAATTCAGTTTGGAAATTGGTTTTAGTCGGCCAAGGAAAGCGAATCGGGAGTGCGATCGGCATCCTCTTCAATAACGATGGCCTCGCCCAGTATATTCTCTCGCAGGTCGAAATCTCCGGCCAAAATGCTGAGGGGTATGTCGAAGCAGTTGTCGAAGGTCGGATCGAGCCGCGCATCCAGGGCTTGGAGGCGGTTATGAAGATTGCTGGAGACGTTCTCCTGCCAGCGGAGTTCACTGAAGCCGGGCATGCCGAAGGCAATTTCACACAAACACCGGGTGCCTCTGGGAAGCACAAAGGCATGCGGCTTTCCGTGATCATTGGACAGCCGCCCGAGCCGATACAGCTCTCGCAACACAAAGTGAGCGCCGAGCCCGAAGCCGCGCTCAAAGGAAGGTGCCACCAGCCCGCTACCGGCAAAGTCGGCATTCAAACCAATGGAGAACGCCTCGCGCAGGGGCCACGGTTGGGTCTTTTTGTCCACATTGGCCAAGCTCTCGACGAGCGTTTCCAGATGTCGGGAGGAAGCGTAGAACGAAATGAACTGGCGCATCGAGTGGTAGTAAACGATGGCCTCCGGATTATCACCGAGGAACTCGTCCAGGATGCGGGTGTATTCGCTGGCCGGGCTATTTGGGTTGGCCAATATCCCGATCCAGCCGTTACGCTCAAGGAAGTTGAGGAATTCCCGGTGACGCCCGACCCGATACCAGCCTTCGGTGTGGAGCGCGGCGTGGATGAGAAGGATCATCCATTCCCGACGAGCCGTTATATTGTCAGGGTCGCCCGAGAATCCCCACTCGTCGTCGCCCGGCCAGGGCAAATTTAGGGGGGCGAGAGAACCGTAAAATCTGTCGAGGTATTCGGGTAAGCGGGTGTCCCTCTCTCTCGCCCACCATTCGCTGATCAAGCGATACGCCTCGACAGGATCAATCGAAAGTTGTTGTGGCGGTAAAGGTGCCGGGTCAGTTACATAGGTGACCTTGCCAAATAAGCGCAAAATCTCTTGTTTTCTCGCAAGACTCAAGGCCCCGAAGGCGGCAGAGGACTCGACGCTTTCCAGCCACTCACGGCCGAGGGCATCGGCCAGTTTTTGAGCGAGCTCCCCGTTGCTTTGACCATCGCAGAGATAGTCGAAGACTTCCACGAGTTCATCCTGGCGGCGCTGGCGGGTCCACGTGGCCAGGACGCTTGCATTCGCGCCGGGTTTCTCACGACAGAGGGCGAAGAAGCGGAGGGCATCGGCACTGAACCCGTCAGCCAGGCGGCGGCTTGGTGGGGCGATGGCAGCACGGCGGGTTTCCTCGCGGTCGACCTCATCGACGCCAGTGACTTGATAGCTACCCACCAGCTCCGATGCGAGAGCGTAGCTCCCAGCCTGGGTTGGAAAGTGCAGTCGGCTCAACAGCTCCCGAAGGTGTTTACGTTCCACGCCTCGGAATTCGTCATCCAAGCGTTTCCATTTATCACGGGACAGGATGCTCCCCAATCGGTCTGCAGCTGCCACGGATACATTGTAGCCGTCTGTAATGCAGAGATAGAGGATATCCTCAAGCGCGATGGCACGAAGTGATGGCAGGCCAACATGCTCGCGAATCGGATCCAAATAAACTTGCACCGAAGCGGCAACCACCGAGCCGGGACGGTGCTTTTGCATGAACTCGGGCCATTCGAGACAGACGTCGCGCAGGAAGCGGCAGTCATCCAGAATCCCGGAGAGGTAGTGAGCCACATCGGCGGCCACGGACAAGCGCCGATGGCTCCCTTCCAGACCGGATGGGATAATGGGACAGTCTTGCAGCAGTTCGACCATCGCGCCGAATTCCGGATTCCACAGGATCGCTCCAACGATATCGGCTTGTTTGTCGACCACCTCGCTCCATGCGGTAGTTGGTTGCACTGCGGTAACCAGTTCCCAAAAAGACTGCCAGAATTGATGGAGGGTCAGGTCTTCTCTTAACCCGGCTTTCTGACAGAAATTTGACCAGTCGCCCGAGGCGCTCTTGTGGATGCCGCTCAAGGCCAGCCTTAGATTCAGTGCAAGGTCTTCTGCGACCGTCTTGGTGGAAGGATGCTCCCGGGCAATCCGCAGGCGTCCGGCATCCAGCTTCCAGTCTCCATTGATACAGCAAGCGATGCTGGAGGCTTCCTGTGTCGGCGCAGTGGACCAGATGTTTGGAAGGCTTTCCGGCAATGAGCGGAAACCATTGAAGCCAAGCCCGAAGATCCATTGCGCTGCGTTTTCCGGGTCGTCTTCGGAAAAGACCACGAGTGATGCCTCGCCAGCGCACTGCTTCACAATTTGCCAATTTTCTTGATCGGGAAGTATGCGTTTGCAGGCGACCTGTTGATCTCCGTCGTCGATCTTCAGGTGTTGAATGCTTTTTGCAAAATAGACGAGGAAGGGTGCCCTCTCGATGAAAGAGCCCAACAACTGCTTGAGGTGAGCTTCTTCGACATGGATGTCCTTGAGGAAAAAAAGCGTGGTGCTATCCGGAGCATCCTCTTTCGACGCCAAATCACGAAGTTCTGCGATAGTCGGCGCATCCGGCCGCATGGGATACCATCCTCCACGGATCGTGCAGTTGAGTTGTGCACTCAAGATGGAGGGATGGTCGCAGAGGAAGAAGATGCTTTTGAAGCCCAGACCGAAGCGCCCCGTTAAGGCCACGGCGCTATCCAGCTTGTCGGATAGATTCAGGGAAAGCATCTTCTCCAGATCCCTGGAGTAGGCCTTAAAGCTTGGGCTTCCCTTTCTCTGGCCTAGAGGCTGATTGATTGGCCGCCCCCAATGCTGGACGCAAAGACTGGCCTGCGATGGCGACCAGCGGAGAATGAAGTCAGGGGCGTCGCTGCTAACAACCCGCCCAGACTCGGCCAAGCGCTCACTGAGCGCATCGTCCGCATTCTGGAATAACTCCATAAACGTCGATTCGGGGGAATAGCCGTATTCCTCCAGACGGGTTCTCGTCGCCTGGATCAGCTTCTCTTCAGAGGCTTCCGGCGGGGTCGAGGCAAGTAAATGTCTGACGCGCTCTTCGGCTTCTTTTCTTTTTCTCCGCTCCAGCTCTTGGCTCTCATCTGCTTGTTGAATCAGACCTTGTTCACGATAGTCGTGGGCGGCCAGTCGGGCATCGCGAGCCTCGTCGAACAAGGCCATGATGTTGCGAAATTCATCGCTGCTATGACAGCGAAGTTCTTTGATGCGGGATTCTGCGGTATCGAGTAAGATACTCTGGACGCGCCGCAGTTGCACGCTATGGCCGCAGAGCTTGCGCAAGCTCTGGAAATCCGGGCATAGCGCCGAGGGGAGTTGGTAACTGTTGACAACAATTTCACGCAGCGTCCGCCGCCAGACCTCGGTCAAGTCGTTGATTTGATCCGGTTGAGGAAAACGCCGAAGTATGAGCTCCCGGACTGCTCGCCCCTGATAACGGCCAACCGCCTGTGCCGAATGTCTAGAATCGACCAGAAGACTGACCGGACTGGCTGCCAAAGAAATACGCTTGGTGCCACCGGTTAAAGTCGTGTAGTCGCTCGCATCCCCGGCATCCTGAAATCTGAACGCAAAGACGGATCTCTGCCAGGCATTATGTTTTACGAAATCGTAAGAGCTACCGCCTTCTCCGCAAAAGAGGAGTTCGCGGAGTGCGGAGAATGGTTTCCCCTCAGGACGAAGATAGACCGAATCGACGTATTTCAGGAGGACCTCATCATCAAAGCAGACTGCCGCGAGTGACGCCGCAAGCACCGGATGGTTCTCGCAATGCTCAAAAGTTTTCAGGTAGGCAACCAATTGCTCGCTACCTTTGCTGATCGTATCGGGGTCAATGGCACCGAGCTGAGGTTCGAGCCCATCGTCTTTCCCGGTTTCATCGGAATGCAATGCAGCACCACAGGCATCAGCAATGAGCTTCTCGTGATCTTCGTGCAGCTGGTGTTCGGTAGGTGGCCCCGCCGTGGGCCAGATCAAATCGCTGGCTGGTCGCCACTTGCCATCTTGGTTGAGCAGTTGAAGCTGAGGTAAAAGTTTGGGTAGATAGCCGAGTGAAGTAACTTGGCGCAGATAAAATTCGTAGCATGACCGTTGGTTACGCTCCGCAAACCAAGCCAGGGTGGAGTTATAGCGCCCTAATTCATCAGCGTTCCACGGTTTTGAAGCCGGGATGAGGACGGAGTTTTTGAAATTCTCCTCGGATACGGCTCCACGTTTTTCGTTTAGTTTAAGAATTAAGTCTGCTGCCGGAACTTCCGGGCATTGCCGAAGCTCGTTTAAAAATTTATGCCAATCCTGAGGAATTGCCTGATGATCAAGACCAAGGTTCCATCGCGTCTCTTCCTGTAAACACCTTTGAACCTTGTTGAATACATCTGTTGGTCCAGGCAGTAGAATCGTTAGATTCTTCTTGAAGCCTGGATGGTCTCTGACCTGTTCTGATAAATCACGCAGGGTATGCGTCTCACTGTTATTAACGAACAGCTCGGAGAGTTCCGTTTCCAGGCCATCGAGGTGCGCGATCGCATCGGCCGTAATTATCGCCCCGATCGCTCCGTTTTCCAAAGGATAAAGGGGGGTGGAGCGAAGCTTTGAGCCAAGGCCGGCGATTGCACTGCCGCCGCCTCGCTCCAAGGCGTTAAGCAAGAGATTTAAAAAGCGATGCGGCTCCGACTGTTGGAGCAGGAGACGGGTTAGACTATGCCAAGAGAGCCTTTGGTCGTAGTGGTTGCCTTCGTGGTCGGAATATTGAAAAAGCGAAGCCTGTGCCGGAGCGGCCTGACTGTCACCGGAGAAGGCTCTTATCAAGGTAGCGGAACGAAACAGTTCTTCCCACTCCGGATAGGCCCGATCTGAGACCTGCTGGTCAAAACCGTCGACTTCAAGCAGGTGGTTTGGGAGAAGGTTTCCAACCTCGTCCCCAATCGAAATACGGCACTTTCGGTCGCCCGCGGGCAAAGCAGAATGGATCTTCAGGCGGCGAAGGATGCGAACCGCCGTGTCGCGGTTGGTCTGGTCCGCGTATAGCAACCCGGATACAAGATCTTCGATTTCTTTTTCCGTCCATTCCTCAATGGGGAAGCTTAAATGCTCAGGAAAAATGGATCCGAGTTCTTCGAGGCAAGCGCGAGCGCCAACTGGTTCCAGGCCGAAACGCTGGCACTGGGTCCCGCTGAGTTCATCGGCCAGTTCGGCGTCAATCCAGCGCCAGGTACTGGAGGCCTCATCCAATTCGACAATGCTGTGGATCAGCCGCGCCCAAATACCCGTAACCTGGCCGCTCTGCTCGTAGAGCAACTGGGTGTGCTCGTCTTTAAGATGGTCGTGACTGCCATGGAGCAAATAACGAATCGAGGGTTTCAGGAAGGCATTATCCCAATCGGGCTGATCGAGCATCCAACTGAGGAGTGGCTTGCGTTGGTGAGGTGATCCTAAAAGCTCCTCGCCTCGAATGATATCTGCGACACTTCTGGCATTCATCTCGGGCAAGTGTAGTCCCAACAAAACGGCGAGATGGGAATCTCCGGAGTGGATGTACAGATCAAGGTCCGGGATTGCATTTATTAGTTTTTGCTGAATAGCGGTGTTTTCTCGGTAGAGAGCATGCGCCCCAATCTTCGCCTCGGCTTCCTCTGTGGTGATCCATTGAATTTCCCCCGGACGGGTAGCTGATGTGATCTGAATCAGGGGCAATTCTCTGAGCACTTCTCGAATCTCGCGGGGAATTTGTCCCTGCTGAAAGAAGGATTTCACCCACTCGATGAGCCAGTAACGTTCTTCCGGGGCAGGCCGAATGCCTTCAAAAAGAGATATGAGCTGTTCATCTTCGAGCCCTTGCACGTCTTGCTCCAATATCAGGCCTGCTTCGCCCCCCTCACGGTGAGTTAAAACGAAACTGTCGGATAATTTTGCAAGGGCAGGGAAAAGCTGCCATAAGCGGGTAACGGCCTCGGACTCCTTTTGTCCCTCGTGCTTGAAAGCCGGAATGTAGATTACCCGTCTCGAAACAGGTTCTAAGCTCCAGAAGCAGGTGGCCCCACGAGCCGAATAGATGAATCGCCAATCCTGGGTAATCTGGTGAGAGAATTTCTTCCAGAGCTGGGAAGCGGAAAGGGCGGCCACCAAGTTTGAGGTTGCCGCAACGCTAGGTGCGCTCGCCTCGACAAAATTTTTGAGTGCCTTCGGCAGATTAGCCAAGGGTCCCTTATGCGCCAACAGGCGGTTCCACTCCTGAGTGGCCAAATTCTTGCCGTCTGCGGGAGATCGCTCTGCTGCTGGATCGGGAAATCCGTCGAGTAAGCCGTCGATTCCAGTGCGGCGCGAGTCCAGGAAAAAGCAGCCGTGTAGAACCAGCGAGACGCGTTCCTCCCATAGCTTCGGGTCGAGGGGGAGCGGATCGTGGTCCAGCTGGGTCGGGACCGGCAAAAACACGGCCCAGTCGATCGTCAACTCAGCCTTTTCCGACGGAGTGGTGCTAAACACAGAGCCGAAGTGAGGCACACCTTTCACGCCGACACTATCAGAATTGCCTGTGGGATCAATGGTCGTAGGCCAGTCTGATCGGCCGTGTAGATCCGCGAATTGAGAATCCTGAAGTTGTCCCACAAGTCCACGATAATGGACGGTCTCACATCCGGCGATATCCCCACGAACTTCCTCCAAGGGCACTTGATCCTTAATCAGGGATCTTCGGACTGAGTGCTCCGAAAAGGCAAATGATAGCTTCTGCGAGGATTCAGCAGCCCGGAAACAAAAAGATTTCAGATTGCGCAGCAGGATCGTCCGGCGGGCGATGTCGCGAAAGTGGATTCCTAGTTCCTCCGTAAATCGCTCATTTTCACCGGGATGTTTTTCTTCGGGACCACCCCAATGATGAATCGGATAGACGGGGCCCTTCTCGTCCCGCAATTGATCGCCACGCCTGAGCGGAAACCAAAAGGCGAGCCACTTGCCCTGGTCCCATCCGACGGACTTTAACTTCGTGTAAAGGTGTTCCTGGATGGCCGGACGATTCGAATGGAATTCCGGGTTCCAGTCGGCATGCCGCCAATCCCGGTAAACATTCATGAACCAGACATGCTGATCCCATCCCTCCGTGGACTGCGGAGATCCGAGAACAAAAAACGCCTCGCAGAGGGAGAATACGCTTTTAAGACCCTTGCCGAAGCGCCCGATCCGTTCGTCATCTGCCGCCTTGCTGCCGATGCCGATGCTGAAGATCCCTTCGCGATGCTCTTTTTTGAACGGACCGTTGTTCACCACGCAAAGCGCTGGCCCCTTGAGTAGGGGGTGCGGTGCACTGTCGGAAGATCCAAAATGAATGATCTCAAAAGTGGTGGCATCCGCGTCTTCGGCATTCTGGATGAGTTCCTTAAGAATGCTTGGTGCGTTGCCATAGCCATCCAACAGGTCGCGGATCGCCTGAACATCGTGCTGTGGCTTATGGATCGGATCAGTGTCAGACATAAAGAAACCTCGCTAGGCTACTTTGGCAGCAAGGATACAGCCGATGAGTCGAATATCGGGCATCCTGAATGGTAATTGAAGCTCAGGGAGACGCCCGGTGAGTTCAGATCTTAGTTGGTCGAATAAAGATGGTGAAAATTTCCTCGATCTGAGTGCCTCAGGCGGCGAGTCGGTAAACTGTGCGGCAGGCAGTCGGATGAGCAGCCCGTTTAATCGAGTAACAAGCTCACCATCATTAAGAAGTTCAGTCTCCCCGTCTTGATACCTAAGCAAGGCGCAGGTGACCTGCTTTACTTGACTGCTCGATCCCGTGAGTTTGTCCTCAATAGAAAAAACATAGAGGTCTGAGTTTTCGCAATATTCTCCGTCTAGGACAGTTACTAGCGCATCTGATTCCTGTGCCTCTGCCAAAGCCTGGTTGACGACTGGGGTCCCGACGCCTGCTACTTTCCAGCCACTACCTTTGGGAGGGCGACGGTCAAAAACGATGTTCTCTTGAAGGCCAGTAACCCCTGGAGCGTTAGTCCAGGCGGCGGGCGTTTTGAATGAGATCGCCTCACCTGTTCTTCGTATTTGCTTTCGATGTCGGCGGAGCATGCCTTCGAAAAACGGCTGCAAATCATTCAAATCGAGTTTCGGGATCTGACTGGAAACGCTTTGGAAATCGAACTTTTGTGCGTGTCCCACAAGGTTCCGGACGGTTTCGACAATATCCTTTCCTCCAAGAGTTCTTGTCTTCACATCGAACCAATTTCGCAGGCCTGAGGCTCCTTTTTCAGCCGCATTAAAGTAAAGGTCATCGAAGGTCGAGGTAGGCGTCATTCCCAAGACCAGCGGAAGCAGGTCTTCGGGCTCGTCCATAGATGCAGCGAGGCTGGCATTGATGTTGTTGATCTTATCATTAAGCAGGCCCCAGATCTGACCTTCCAGCGTATCGGGGTTTCGGAATAAAGTGATCTGAACGGGATGTTTTTGGCCGTAGCGATTGAGCCGTCCATGACGCTGATGCAAGCGCATCGGGTTCCAGGGCAGATCCACGTGGACCAGGCAGTGACAGCTTTCCTGTAAATCAATCCCCTCACCGGCAGCCTCTGTAGAAACGAGGAAGCGTTTTTGTCCGGAATTAAACGCGTCCGCTGCGTTTTCTCTTGTTTCCCGCAGGTCCTGTTGTTTTCCAGAGGGTAGCTTCACGTCCGGCAAAAAGCCGTCTCCGTTAATAAAAGTCGCCGCACTTTCGCCATACTCTTCCATCAGCGCAGACAGGAGCATGGATTGCGTAGCTTTGTATTCCGTGAAGAAGAGAACCGATTGGTTTGCACTCAATGACCGCGTATATTCCAGAATCTCTAGAATCTTTGTTTCAACATTCACCGCGTCAGCAGCCGCAAGCAACTCTTCTAAAGCTTTTTGCTCATGATCCATAAGCTGGAGCATGAGTTGGGAAATTTTTTCCTCGTCGATGCGATTACGTTCGTCCGTCTCCGAACCCTCCGCTTCCGTGTTACGAGGAAGGTCTCTCAGGTCAGTGAGTCTTTCAGTTGCATCTTTGATCTTCTTAAGGCGCTTTTGCAGGGTGTTGCGTATGGCCGCCACGGAGCTAGAGGCCAGCTTCTGCATGACAATCAGAACCAGAATAACCGCTTGGCCCTCACTCTGACTGAGGGATGACGCGTATGCTTTTCCCGACAAGATGAATTGCGTAAGTTTTTCGTAGAAAGCCTGCTCCGGCTCCGTGTAAGTATATGTTTTGGCTTGAACGGTCGGCTGCAGAAAAAGCGGCTTTCCGTGCAAATCCGTGACGGTCTGCTTGTTATTGCGGATCATCACTTCCCGCAGGTGAGGCATCTGGCTTTTAAAGTCGCTATTGTGGTCAAACAAGTCCGGGCGTAGTAGTTCGAGAAGCGCGAAAAAGTTATGGTGCTTGCCCCGGTGTGGTGTTCCTGAGAAGAAGAGAACAGACTTGGCGCGTTCCGGAGCCAGCAATTGTTCAAGCAGCAGGTAGTTAAGCGTCTTTCCACCTTGCGCGTCGAAATTCACATGGTGGGCTTCGTCAACAATCACAAGATCCCACTTTTCGGCCGAAAGGAGACGTTCATGACGGCCATGATTATCATCTCTCAAAGTGTGCAATGAGGCGGCCACCATGGAGTGGGTTTCCCAGAAAGCCTGTTTCTCAGTATCTGCTCCGGGGAAGTAAATTGCCATCTTGATATCAAACATCTGCCGCATTCTCTGTTGCCACTGCGTGACGAGAGAAGCTGGAGCCAGAATGAGTAGGCGCTTCACCAGTTGCCTAGCGATGAGCGGCCAGAGGACCAGACCAGCTTCTATGGTTTTGCCTAGGCCAACATCATCAGCGACAAGCCAGCGAAAAGGCCAGGATTCGTGAATTTTTCGGCAGACCCACAGTTGATGCGGAAGGAGGTCAATCTTTGACGGGGAAAATACCCCCCAAGCATCGTTGCAGGAGTGAATCGCGTGTGCAGCCAACCTAAGAGCGGTATCGCCCGCTGGCGAATAGGCAGTATCGAGAAGGGCTTTGGGGGCATCCAGTATAGCAGTTAGTTCGGCCGGTGCGCATTGTTCGATGCCATGGCTAAATCTAACGATGACGGTTTCTCCCAGATCAGCTCCCACTCGCCCGACACCAAACTGAGGGTGGCGGACCGATGTTTCAGTAGGCAAAGAATGAGTGGAATCTTCAGGCATATTTATTCAGGGAGGCTTAGGTGGTTCTGAAGGCGGTCAGCGGACAATAATGGGCCCCTCCTTTAAGGCCTTCTTAAGTTGCTCACGGGTCTGCTCGACCCAGGTATCAATTTCCTCCTCGGTCTTCAGCGTGGCGTTCTGTAGGTAAACCAGCTTGGCGGTCGGCTCCTTGAGTTTTGCGGCTTCCTGTAAGGCCTGGTCAAATCGAGCCGGTAAGGCGGCGACACGGTCAGCCAATGCGCTGACGGAAATACCACTTAGCGTCTGGAGAATCGAAGCCTGATCACTCACTTCGATTTTTGGCTGGGTGGCCTCAGTCAAGTTCTGGGGCAATAGGATTCCGTGCTTCTCGTCGGGATCGAGTTTCGACCAGGTGGCATCGGCTTCGAGTTTATCGAAGCCTTTCGTGTAGCCCTCATCGTATGACTGCTTCAGCTCGTTCAGCTTGTCCCGCAGCAACTGTGTGACATTGGAGGCCAGCGGAGTGATCGGGTCCGGGTCTCGGAGCAAGTGACGCTGCTCCTTGATTTGATCGGCCTGTGCCTGCAATGCTTCTGCATCTTCCAAACCGTTGGTGTGTCCAAGGAGCCGCTCCAAGTTGTTCCAGAGGGGCAGACGCTGGTGAATCTTCTTCGCGGTTTCTTGCCAGTCGTTGATGTTGGTGGTCAGCCCGTCACGCTTGTTGTAGATAGCCAGGAGCTGCTCGTTACCCTGCATGAAGCGGATTTCTTCGATGGCTTTGGTATTGGGTCGAATCGGGAGTGGTGCCTCGCCTCCTGCGCTCTGGGCTAGGTCGAGCAGCTTCTGGATAAACTCCGGCACCTTCATCAGTTCTTCGCCCTGCTTGATGTTGGACATGCCTAGCTTTTGCATGACCTTGCGAATCTGAATGCGCTGTGGCGCGGAGACGGTGGCGGACTCGACCTTGAAGGTGGTCTTGCCAATGGCCTTACGTTCCAGGTCCTTCGGATCGATGGGCTGGCCTTTGTCATTCTGGGCGCGAATGAGTCCCACATTGAGCAATACCTGAAGGCCACCATCGACGGCGTCTTGCGACCATCCGTAGGGGGCCTTGTCGAAATTGACGCGGATATCCGCGCCCGATTTTCCGCCGCCGATAAAACCGAGGATGGATTTACAAACCGGGTTCTTTGACGGTTCACCGTCGTCGCCGACAGCTTTCAGGGCGTCGGGTGCGCCCGCCTTTGCTTTGGAATACACCTTATCCCAGGCGGCATGATCGGCTTGATCAAATTGAGGGTAGAGGCGTGCCAGACTATTACGTGCCGCTTCAAGGACTGTTGCCTGCAGGTTGTTACCGATGACTTCGTTGCCTCCGCCCTGAAAGACACGTGCACCGGAGAAACAGTCATCCAGTAGCGCAGTGATCCGCTTATTGGCATTACTCTGAGCGGTTTCCAAAGCGGCCCGAGCCTCTTTGCCTTCGGGAGAGTTCGGCACGCCACGTTTCTCCAAGGTCGCTGTGGCTGCTTTGTAATCGATCATCTGGTGGCGCAGGTCGTCGGAGGAACGCTTCGGAATGAAGACGAAGACTGTTGGCGAATGATTGCCTGCCTGCCGTGCCTCGGCCTTGACGGTGTTTTCGTCCACGTTCCAACCATCGCGAATCCAGACGCAGACTTTTTGATCGGAATCAGCAGGGAGGTTGGAGTCGAAGACCGGGCTGAAATTACGGTTTACTTTGGAGTCGCCGTGCTGGTCATTCAGCTTGCCGACAATTTGACTGAAGCGACTGCGTAGGCGGTCATCACGCTCGGCTTCGATGCGGTGTGCCTGATTGTTCAGCCGCCCCTTCTCAGCGAGAAAATCATCATTCCAGGCCTGGCTCTCCTCGGTCTGGATTTTGTATTCATCCTCAATCTTCATGAGGAGCTTGCAGTCGTCGAGTAGCGCGGGAAGTCGACTGCGGATCGGGGCACTGCCCTCGGCCAAATTCTCGACGAGGAGGTCAGCAAGGGTATCCACATTGGCGCTGATACCGACCTCTGAATTGCTGGCAGCGAGTTTGTTGATGAGGAAAATGAGTCCGCAGGCCCGCGCCAGTAGTTGTTGATCCTCGGAGCCCTTGATCCATGTCATGGTATTTTCATGGAGCTTGCGCGGGAGGATGCGGGACTGGAGCAACTTGTCCGCTGAATCGAAATAGAGGTAGTCCGCAGGAATCACATGCGGCACCTCGCAGTCGAGATTCGTCTGAGCGACTTTGTGGACGATGCTCAGCATACTGCGCAGCTGACTATCCGTGCCGGTCTGATCGAGGACACGCTGAGTCGCCTCCCAAAAGCGTCGGCGCGTCGGCAGTATGGGATAGTCCTGCGTGAAGAACTTTGTATCTGCCTCCTGGTGCGCGAGGGTGGTGCCTTGCAGGTGGCGGGAGATTTCGCCAATGTTACGGGTCATCTCCTGATCGATGACGGGGACGGCATCGGTTTTCTTAGAGATAATGACCTTTCGGATAACCGAATCGACATCAGCATCGGAAAGCTCGACGCGAACTGTGAAACGGCCTTCCTGTTTTTTGAGATTCGCCGTTCCGGTGACCGCAGTCTGCCCCGTGCCGACGAACAGTATCTTCGATCCCATTTCACTCTTACAGCAGGCTTCCACGACCTCGCGAACCTCGTCGGAACGGCGACCATCATCTCCGATAAACTGTTGCACCTCATCGAGCACGACGAGCGTTAAGGGGAATTTGCCATCCTTCGAAAGTGCCTGGCGGATCGTCTTCAACATTTCCTCGCTGCTGACATCCGAAACATTCGGGTAAAGCTGGGTCATTACTTCGACAGCAGACGAGCTGGCTGAGAACACCTTGGGCTTGGCTTCGCAGAGTGCTTCGTAAAGACCCTCGGCCACATGCAGATTGTCCAGTTCTTCCTGCCAATCGAAGCCCTTTGCCTCGACGAGGTTCTTCACCGAATCGTAGATGCGTTCCTTGCGGAGCCACATGACGAACTTAGCCACTGGATATTGCTCGGGAAGTCCTACAGAACGGAAGATAATGCTGAGCAGAGCAAGACGGACGCTACCTTCGGCACTTGCTCCAAGTGTGCCGGAGGCAGAATGGAGCCCCCCGTGGCGCTTGCCTTCTACGGAAAGCTCCTTCAAGGCATCAGCCACGCTGTCGGGCAAGGTGGCGACGCCGCGAGCGGTCGCGCCATCTTGAAACGCGGTATCGACCCAGAGTGCCCGCATCATTTTGACGAGGTGAGATTTACCCGAGCCAAAGAATCCGCTGATCCAGACGGCAGGCTGCTGAGCCTGATTCAAGTTTTTGAGGTAGGTCTCAAGGACATGCCTGAACCCGGCCTCATATTGCCCCTCGCAGACAAAGGTCTCCAACTCATACCGTAGCACTGCCATGGCCTCGTCCGTGGTGGTGTCGTTAACCGTCGCGACGCCTTCGTTGACGAGCTTCCAGGTGGATGGGTCTTTAGAATATACGTCTCTATTTTTCATGGTTACGTTCTAATGGTCTTTATCTGCAGTAATGGGAACGGCTAGATAACCCCAGCCATCGTAGGCATCGAGAAGCCTGTAATTGTTGTTTTCGTAGCTGCCTGGAAAAAACACGACAAGGCGTCCCTTAACCTTTGGGGCAAGCTGATCGACAATGCCTTTGACCTTGGTCAGGCCGAAAAGTGAACCAACGCCTTGTAAGGCGACGACGGCGTTCTCGTCGGCTTGCTTGTCTGCGAGGAATTTCTCGAAGGAGGTGACAATGTGCTTCTGATATTTCGGCAGGACGGTTGAGATGAGTTCTGGCTTATTGAAATAGCTTTCGGCGTAGCGCTGTGCTGAAAGCCAGTCTGCGAAGGTTTCGGTCAAGTCAAAGAGGTGCCATTCATGACCGGCTTCTTTGGTAGCCAGTTCGAACTCGTCGATGCGTGCGCGAAGGCGCAACTCGTCTGCTTCGTCGTAAACGCAAAAGATCACGCGCTGCAAGGCGGCAGCATCATCGCGCCAAGGAACTTGGATGTGACTCGAATAATTATCAGCAAGGCGCTTCAGCTTATTGCTCATGCAGCAACCTCCTTTCTTCATCTGTGATTAATTGGGGGAGCAATACTTCGATCACATTGCCCAGACGCTTCATGACAATCCATCCGCGTTGTGAGGCAACTTCTGCCTTCTCCATGAGTGCAGAAGGACGAGCATCGAGTAGCTTCGCGTAGGGACTATGAAACAACTCTTCCCCGCGAACTCCATTGAGGTATCCAAGGTATAAAGCAAACGCCGTTGACGCGGGTGTTGGCCTTGCCTTGGTGCGTATCTTTTTCGCACGACCTCTGAGATGTCCTGTCTTCGTCCAGCTGGAATTCAAATTCTGGGCAATGGACTTGAGCGAGGCTGGGCTAAAGCGGTCAGGGAAAGTTTCAGCAATACGCTCTTCGATCTTTTCCCTGGGTATTTGCTCTCCTTCCGCAAAATCATTGATCCAACCAAGAGAGGCTCTGAATATAGTATCCCTGGGGAATGCGCAGAGAGCAGCGAGCAACGGCCTTCCATCTGGTTCACGATCCCAAAAGTATGACAGCGTGCGGAACAGCGGAACAGCAGGATCCAGTGCATAGAGTTCCTTCAAGTGCCGGAAAGTTAGATCCCGCGTCTTACCCGATGCCTTCGAAAGACAATTATCGTCGGTTATGGCAGATTTGAATGCTTCAAGAGAAGCATGAGTCGAGCCGACACAATCCAGCAGCGTGCCCAACTCATCCAACATCAAAGTTCGAGCTGTGTGTGGGCCGCTTCTGCCAAAAAGGAAGCCGAAAGACTCAAGTTTTCTATTGGTGTGGGTCATTCCGAGCCTCCTTCCGCCAATAGAATTAGCCGAATAGTCTGTTCCAAATCAGCCACACTGACAATCTTCCCGCCTTGCTCAGTTATGCGATCCGCTTCCGCTAGGGTCGTGTCATTTTCGTAAGGCACGACGATCAGGACGATTTCCAAATCCAGATGCTCCTTGAGTAGTTTGACCGAGGCGACGGTGCGATCCCAATCACGGTTTAGATTATACTTACAATCGACGGCGATGCGGGGAGGCCCAGGCAGCAAAAAGTCGCAGATGATATTCTCTCGGCGATGGGCACATTCAAAATAAACCCTTGTGCGATCGAGTTCCTTCTCGACGTCATCCTGGAAGGTGACGGACATGGATTTTATTTCCATGTAACGCTTGACCCGCTCGATCTCATCCTGAGGGATAGGCTGCTCCGGCGAAGCTGGACGTTCAGGCAGCTCAGCGATCTCGGCATGATCGTAGGCAGCTAAGACGCGCTGCTGCTCCTCTGGGGATGGGTTCAATTGCTGAATGAGTCGAGTCAGCGTCAGCTGGCGCGGGCGGGCTTTCCCGTTAAGAATGTTAGATAGGCTGGCTTCGGTAATGTTGATTTTGGCCGCAAGAGCTTTTTGGCGGAGACCTCTTTTGTCCACCATCTCCCTGAGGATAACCCCCAACACCTGCTTTTGCCTCTCTGCGCTTTCTGACATATAGCCAAAAAAACACCCAAAAGCTTAATTGCGCAACAATAATTATAGTTATGGATCGATTATTACAGGGTTTTTCACTCCATGTTCGTAAGTCGTTGATTTTTATTAAAAGAAGCGATG
>CAZCJJ010000013.1:0-16698 GCA_964499045.1 uncultured Opitutales bacterium
TGGCGGAGAGGGAGGGATTCGAACCCTCGGTGGAGTTACCCCCACACATCCTTTCCAGGGATGCACAATCGGCCACTCTGTCACCTCTCCGTAGCTCTTTTCCTACCAGGAAATAAAGGGGGCTGAATTAGTGACTTATGAACTGTTGAGTCAACCCCTAAATATGCGCCCTGATCAAAAGGTGATTTCGGGCGGCCCGTCAGTTTCCATTTTCGCCTGAGGGGCGCCGGGATCTTCGGGGACGTTTGTTCCGGTGCTGTGGACGGGGTTTGCTGCCGGCAAAGCGATCGGGGGTTCCCAGACGGTGTCTTTTGACATCTACCATGTCTTTAGCTTCATCGGTGATAGAGCGGTCCCATTGCGGGATTTTGCGGAAGTAGGCGGCCCGTCCGAGCATATGGGCTCCAACCGGGGCCGTGAGGAAGATGAAGGCGATAATGATGATGGACTGGGTGACGGTGGCGAGATTTCCGATTTTGATGATGGCGGCAATGAGGAGCAATCCGGCGCCTAGCGAGGTTGCTTTAGTGGATGCGTGAAGGCGCATGTAAATATCCGGGAGGCGAAACACACCCAGTCCGGCGATAAACATGAAGAAACAGCCCGTGATAATGCAGAAAGCGGCAATATAGGCGATCATTCAGGTCCTCCTTTTTCAATGTATTTGGCCAGGGCCACGGTGGTGAGAAAAATGACCAGAGCCATTCCGAGTGCGACATCCAGATAAAAGAATTTACCGGTGGCGATGGCCTCCATGATGAGAATGCCGATGGTCATGATGGCAATGGCATCCAGGGCCACCACCCGGTCAGGGGTGCTTGGTCCGATAATCATGCGCAAAAAGGCAAAGACAATGCCAAGGCAAAGTACTATCCGGCCAATAACCAGTGCATAATAAACTACAGGACTCAATTCCATGATTAGCGGAGAATTTCCAGTACGCGGTATTCCAGGTTTGTTTTGATTTCAGCTCTGAGTGCGTCGGGGTCTTTGATGTACATGGCATGGACATAGAGGACCTTGTGGTCAGTGGAGACATCGACACTGAGGGTCCCGGGTGTCATGGTGATCAGGTTTGCCAGCATGGTGATCTCCAGGTCGGTTTTGGCGTCGAGGGGAATTGCGATGACGCCCGGTTTCATCCGGTGAGTGGGGGTCAGAATATCGTATGCGATAACAATGTTGGAAACGATGATTTCCTTGAGGTAAAACAGAATGAAAGTTACGACGGCCGGGAGTTTGCTGAAGTAGCGGCTCGGTTTTTGCATGACCTTCTGGACAAGAAAGAGAACGAAGTATCCGAGCACAAAGCCGGAGCCGAGGGTGACGATGTTGATGGAGCCAATGAGCCCGGCCCAGACGAGAGCCAGGATGATATTGAGGATGAAAAACATCAGGGCTTCCTTTCCATGACAGCGTTAATATAGAGGGAGGGGTCCATCAGTTGGTGGCCTGCTTCCAGGGCGAAGCCGAAGAAAAAGCCAGGGGCCAACCCGAGGGCAATGGTAAAGAGGGCGAGTGCCGCGATGGGACCATAGAGGTAGCATTTGTCTTTTGGGGACAGTATCCCGGCTTTGAATTCAGCACCCTCAGGCGCGTCTTTCCAGAATGCCTCCGCCCAGATTTTGGTCATGGAGAAGAGGGTGCCCAAGCCGACCGTAAGGGCGACTACGACCATCACGGCCGCTGCGATTTTGAATTGGGAATCGCCCGCAAGGGCTGCTTTTACAATGGAGAATTTGGCGAAGAATCCGGAGAGGGGCGGGATTCCGGCCAGTGACATGGCAGAGATAAAAAAGAGTAAGGACAGCCACGGGGCCTTGGCGTAGAGGCCGCCCATACGTTTCAGGTAGAATGTATTCTGATAGCGGGCCGCCACACCGCTCGCGAGGAAGAGATTGGATTTGGCCAGTATGTTATGAAATGTGTAATAAAGGGCTCCGGCCAAGGCAAGGGGGGTAAAGAGGGCCAAGCCCAATACAATGTAGCCGATCTGGCTGATGATATGGAAGGACAACAGTCTCCGGAAATCAAACTGGACCACGGCTCCGAGAATACCACTGACCATGGTCAGGGCAGCGAGAATGAGCAGGAGGGCATGGGTGAACTGACTTTCGTCGAGAAAAACGAGGGTGAAGATCCGAATCATGGCATAGACCCCCACTTTCGTCAGCAGGCCGGCAAAGGCGGCGGACACAGATACCGGGGGGGTATGGTACGAAGCGGGTAACCAGAAATAGAGCGGAAATATTCCGGCTTTTACCCCGAAGGCCACCAGAAACATCATGGCGGTTACCGTCATGAAGGCAGGTGTTTCCGAATCACCAACCCGTATCGCCAGGTCCGCCAGGTTCAGGGTGCCGGTTTTGGCGTACAATATACCGATCCCGGAAAGGAAAATAATCGAGGATATCAGGTTCAGGGTAACATACTTTACGGCCCCTTCCATTTGGCCCCGCTCACCGCCCAGGGTCATAAGGACGAAGGAGGATATCAGCATGACCTCGAAAAAGACAAACATGTTGAACAGGTCACCGGTCATGAAGGCTCCGGTTACACCGAAGATCATAAGGTGAAGAAAGGCGAAATAGCCGTACTTCTGGCGGCGTTGATCGATGTCGGAGAGGGAATAGATGGCCACAGTCAGGCCGATGACACCGGTGGCAAAGACCATGATGGCTGAGGTCATGTCGGCGACCATGACAATGCCATAGGGGGCAGGCCAGTTGCCCATGGTCACGACCTGAATGCCCGCAGTGGTGACCTGCCAGATCAGGCCGCAGGTGGCCCCGAAATAAGCGAGCATGCCGCTGATAGCCACCAGACGCTGGAGCGGGACTGCACGCCAAAAGATCATGCAGATGATGGCAGTCGCAAGAGGAATCAGCAGGCTGAGTGTGACAAAATTCATTGGGAGTCTGTACCCTTCAGTTCATCAAGGTCGTCGGTGCCGATGGCCTGTTTGGCTTGTTGGATCATGACGACGGTAAAGGCGAGCAGGCCAAAACTGATTACAATGGCGGTGAGAATTAAAGCCTGGGGGAGGGGGTCGGCGGCCCCGGCAGGGGGAAGCTCGGCTCCCGGGGGCACGAACGCGGGTTCGCCCCATGTCAATCCGTGAGAGGTGAAGAGCAAGAGGTTGACTGCCTGACTGATGAGGAGGATACCGATGATGAGTTTAACCACGCTACGCCGCAGAAGCATGTAGGCTCCGGTGGCGTAAAGTATCCCAATCGTAATGGCAAAAACGAGTTCCATGGTTGTTTTCAGCGCCGCTGGCGTTGTCTCCGGTAAGGGCGTTTCGGTTCATCCTCGGTATCCTGATCGGAGAGGCTGAAAATGATGAGCAGGGTGAATCCCATGACCAACAGGTAAACCCCGATGTCGAAAATAAGCGGTGTGCTGGGGCGTCCGATGATGGGCCAATAGTTTTGTCCCCAAAGTCCGGTCAGATAGGGCAGATCGTAGAAAAAGGCAAAGCAGCCGCTGATCATGGCGAGGCCCAGTCCAACCCCGACCAAGGTGCGTGGGTCCACCCGCAGTAATTCGCGTGCCTTCCGGGCACTGAAGGCGACGCAATACAGCGCATAGCCGGCGGCGGCGACCAGCCCCCCGACGAAGCCGCCTCCCGGCAGGTTGTGCCCGCGGAACAGCAGGAACAGGGAAAAGAGCAGGAAAAGTCCGATCAGAAAGCGGGTGGTGGCATTGAGGATCAGTGATTTCATCCTTGTTTCTCCTCCTTCCTGTCGCGGGGACGCAACTTGAGCATGGCAAAGACGCCCAGAGCTGCGATGCCCAGAACCGTGATCTCACCCAAAGTATCCAAGGCCCGGAAATCGACCAGAATGACATTCACCACATTGCGACCATGGGCCAGAGGGTAGCTTTCCTGTAGCATGTACTCCGAAATGGGCGGGTAATTGCTTGGAGCATTGAAGGCCAGCATGATCAATCCGACCGCACTGATCCCCATGATGGCGCAGAGAATGGCATCACGGATCTGTACTTTGGCGGAAGAGAATCTATGGAAGCCCGGCAACTTGTAGAAGCAGAGGACAAAGAGCAGCACTGTCAGCGTCTCGACCAGAATTTGGGTCAAGGCGAGATCGGGTGCACTGTAGAGCATGAAGAGGATGGCGATGGCGAGGCCGACGACACCCAGTATCACGATGGCAGCCAGCCGCGAGCGGACCAGGCAGGCCAGAATCGCCGATACACTGATGAGGACGCACAGGCTGACTTCAATCAGTCCCAGCGGTTCCATCCGGTCAAAGGCGATATTTGGAAAATCCCGCCAAAGCAGCATGAACAGCAGCAGGGCAAGGAAGCCTCCGATGGTCATGATATAGTAGCGCAGGTAGCCATTCTGCAGGATACGGGTCTGCAATGACCCGAAATTCAACATCCCCTGAATGGCAAGGAAGTATCCCTGTTCCGGTCCGATGCGTCCCAACGCCTGATAAAAACGCTGTGCCTGGCGGGGGAGGTCACTCACTGCGAAAACGATGAGTCCCAGTACGACGGTTAGCCCGCTCAATACCAAGGCGGTATCGATGCTGTGTGGAAAGGCGAGCTTGGGGATGAAGTCACTGGGGCCGATGGTTGCCAAGGTGGCGGGACCGACCAACCAGGAGGCGGCCAGACCCGGTAAGAGCCCGAACGTGATGGCAAGGGCACCCAGCAGAACGGGACCGATCCACATGGTCCACGGAGCTTCATGGGCATCTTTCGGGGTTGCTTTCAGTTTTCCCCAGTAGGGCTTGATACCCGCAGTCAGCGCGAGGGAGAGCATGGCCACACTGGCGGCGACTCCGAGGCTGATCCAAAGCAGGCCACCCGATTCAGTATACAGCAGGGCTTTGTAAAAATATTCCTTGCTGATAAAGCCAAGAAAGAGCGGGATCCCGGCCATGGAGAGGGCTCCCACCAGTGCGGCGGCTGCGGTCAGAGGCATTTTACGGCGGAGCCCGCCGAGTTCATCCACCTCGCGGCTGCCGGTTTCGTGGTCCACCGCTCCGGCGGTCATGAACAGTGCAGCCTTGTACAGCGCATGGGCGAGCAGGTAGGCCATACAGGCCTTTAGCGCGAGTTCGGTTCCCAGACCCAGCAGCATGGTCAGTGTTCCGAGGACGGAAAGAGTGGTGTAGGCGAGGATTTTTTTGAGATCGGATTGTCCCATCCCGATAAAAACACCCATCAGCATGGTGAATGCCCCCACGGGGGCCACGGTATAGAGCCAGAGGTGTCCATCGTTGAGGGCAGGGTGGAGGCGTGCCAGGAGGAAGACGCCGGCCTTGACCATGGTAGCGGAATGGAGGAAGGCGCTGACCGGGGCCGGAGCGACCATGGCGCTGGGTAGCCAGAAGTGGAAGGGGAACTGGGCAGATTTGGTGAAAGCGCCCAGCAGGATTAGAATCAGCATGGGCGCAAAATGGGCGTGTCCGGTTATGGTGCCCGGAGGCAGCGCCAGGATTTCAGAGATACGGTAGGTTTCCGCCGCATTGCCGAGAAGAACGAAGCCCGCCAGCATGGCCAGCCCACCGCTGCCTGTTACCAGCAGGGCCTGCAGTGCGGAACGCCGCGATTCGATCTGCTCATTGTAATAACCAATGAGCAGGTAGGAGGTGACGCTGGTCAGTTCCCAGAAAATAAAGAGGAGAATGAGATGATCGGTGGAAACCACACCGAGCATGGCCCCCATGAAACACATGAGGTACCAGTAAAATCTTCCCAGTTTGGGACTACCGTGCAGATAGCCGGAGGCGTAAAGGACAATGCAGGTGCCAATGCCACTAATGATCAGAAGGAAGAGCAGGCTTAGCCCATCGACAAAAAAACTGAAATCCAGTCCGAGTTCGCTGCCCCAGGGGTAAGTGACGCTCAGGGTTTCTCCGGATGCAACACGGGGGATGAGGCTACAAAAATAAAGGAAAGACAGGAGGGAAATCCCAGTCAGTATCAGCCCACAACGGTCTCCCAGCCGCCGATGAAGCCAGGGACTGGCAAAGCCGGCAGCGAAAATGGCGAAGATGGCGATGAGAAACGGAATACCCATGGTAGCTGTTATAAGCAGGTTTCATACCCTGCAAAAAGAATCCAATAAAGGAAGCGGAGGACTTTTATTGTCAACAGAAACCGGAAATTTCACCAACAGGCCACGCTCTCACGAGCGCAGCCACGTAACCGCCTGCGTAGGGTAGCTACGTAGCTGCCTTCGTAAGAAGGCGGGTCCAGGGCAAGCGGGTGGCACAGGAGCACGGGCATTCGTTGGCGCAAAAAAAACCCGGTTCCGCAGAGGAGACCGGGTTTTGAAATGCGTGACGGACAGGACTTACAGGGCCTGTTGCGCCATTGTTTTCTCTTCCGCCAGTTCGGCAACGGAAGCATCTATTTTGCTGCGGCTGTAATCGTTAACCGGCAGCCCCTTGACCACTTCCCATTTCTTGCCATCTGTCCGGATAGGCATGGAAACCATCAGCCCGGCCTGTGTCCCATACTGACCTTCGGAAAGTACGGCGACGCTGGTCCAGTCACCAGCCGGAGTCGGAGTAGTGAGGCTGACCACGGTATCGACTACGGCGTTGGCTGCGGATGCGGCAGAGGAGGCGCCACGGGCTTCGATGATGGCAGCGCCACGTTTGCCCACAGTCGGGACGAAAGTGTCCTTCAGCCAGGCATCATCGCCGATGACCTCATGGGCAGGCTTACCGCTGATGGTGGCGTTGTAGAAGTCGGGGAACATGGTCGGGGAATGGTTGCCCCAAATGCACATGCGTTTGACCTCGCTGACGGGAACCCCGGCTTTTTGTGCGAGCTGGCTCTTGGCCCGGTTTTCGTCCAGGCGGGTCATGGCGAACCAGCGGTCCTTCGGGACTCTCGGTGCGTTCATCTGGGCGATGAGGCAATTGGTATTGCAGGGGTTGCCAACAACGAGGATCCGGACATCGTCTGCCGCGTGATCGTTGATCGCTTTGCCCTGACCGACAAAGATTTTGCCATTGATGCCGAGCAGGTCCGCGCGCTCCATACCCTGTTTACGTGGAACGCTTCCAACCAGCAAAGCCCAGTTCACATCCTTGAATCCGACACTCATGTCGGAAGTTTGGACGACCTCGGTCAAAAGGGGAAACGCACAGTCATCCAGCTCCATGACAACGCCCCGCAAGGGCTTGAGGCCAGGTTCAATTTCAATCAAGTTCAGGGCGACCGGTTGGTCGGGACCGAACATCTGACCGGATGCGATACGGAATAAAAGGGCATAGCCGATTTGGCCGGCTGCCCCGGTTACTGCAACTCTGATTGGTTTCTTGCTCATTTTACGATACGGATTGGTTTTATACAGGACGTAACTCATGGGAGTGGAAGGTTTTGGAAGATTATGATAGATTTTAAACTACTTTAGTCAACTGAACTATTCCGTTCCCAAATTTTTCATGTGTTTGCAAAGTGCGCGGCCAGGTTTTTGTGGGCCTGCCGGAGGGCGGTCTCGGTGGCTTCCCAGCCAAGACAGCCGTCGGTGATGGAGACCCCGTAGCGGAGATTGCTGATTGGTTGCGGGAAGTCCTGGCTACCGCCCTGGAGGTTACTTTCGATCATCACGCCGATCAGGCTTGGGTCGCCGGCCAGGATTTGGCGGGTGACGTCTTCAAGGATGGCGGGTTGTTTTTCCGGATCCTTACCTGAATTTTCGTGGTTGCAATCGATCATAATGGCAGCGCGAAGGCCGTTCTTCTCCAAGGCCTGTCGTGTATCCCTGACATGGTCGGCATTGTAGTTGGGGCCGCTTGAGCCTCCGCGCAGTACGATATGGCAATGGGGGTTACCTCGGGTGCTGACGGCGGAAGCCTGTCCCTCCTGGCTGATGCCGAGAAAAGTCTGCTCCTTGCTGGCCGCCTTGATGGCATTGATGGCGACTTGGACCGAACCGTCGGTTCCGTTTTTAAAGCCCAGAGGCATACTGAGCCCGGAGGCCATTTGACGATGGGTCTGTGACTCGGTGGTTCTGGCGCCGATGGCGGACCAGCAGATAAGGTCTGCGATATATTGCGGGGTGATCGGGTCCAGCAGTTCGGTGGCGGTGGGGACGCCGAGGTCGATCACTTCGCGCAGGAACAGGCGTGCCTGGGCTAGCCCCTCAGGGATGTCGTAGGTGCTGTCCAGATGGGGGTCCATGATCAGCCCTTTCCAACCTACCGTGGTGCGCGGTTTCTCAAAATAGACACGCATGACCAGAAGCATGCGGTCTGAAAGCTCGCGGGCCAAAGCGGCGAAGCGGCGCGCATAATCCAGCCCGGCTTTGGTATCGTGTATCGAACAAGGGCCGGCCACCACGAGAAGGCGGCTGTCATCCCCGAAGATAATGCGTTTGATTTCCTCACGGGACCTTGTGATGAAAGTTCGTTGCTCCTCCGTTTTGGGAATAAATTCCAAAAGCGCCCGGGGGGTTGGCAGCACATGAGTTGCTGCCACATGGATGTCACTGGTATCTCTTGTCGTCATATTGGCTGTTCGCGCGGAAAAGGACTATCGCCTCACCTTCCGTCCGGTTTCAACCTCAAAACGATTTTATCGGCGGTATTTCGATTTGGCATAAACCTGTATATCTTTTGGAATAGCTTGGCGGACAGGAATGTCTGTCCTCGTGTGTCCGGCCCTGCGTTGTACCGACCCGGCGAATATTTCAAGTTAGCATTGATCTTCGGGAGGGCCCTATTTAACGAAAGATGGAATTGATGCATTATCTGGGGATAGATTACGGGGAAAAACGCATAGGGCTGAGTTTTGGAGATGATGAACTGGCTTTGGCTTATCCCTTACCGGCTGCGGTGGATCCTGATCGGGAAAAACGCTGGCAGCATATCGCAGCGGTTATTTCCCAGCGTCGGGTGGACGAGTTGGTGGTTGGTTATCCCTACAATATGGATGGCAGTATCGGGTTTAAGGCGAAGGAGGTCGATGCTTTCATCGTGGAGCTGGAAAAGCGTTTTGGGTTGCCGGTGCACCGGTCTGATGAACGTCTGACTTCACGGGCGGCGGCGGAGGGGATGGCGGGTTTGCGTCCGAAGGGCCGCAAAAAGAAGATCTCCCCGCGTGACAGGCAAAAGCGGCGGCAGAGCGGAGAGCTGGATTCGCGTGCGGCGGCTCTGATCCTGCAGGACTATCTGGACAGCCACCTGCCCGGAGTCCCTGCTGAATCCGGTGAGATAAGCGGGTTGCCGCCGGTTTCGTGGATGGAAGCGGAGGAGGCTCCTGAATGAAGGCTCCTGTTGAGTCGGTAGATCCCGGGCAAGCACCTTTGCAACGTTGGAAAGCATGGTGTGCCTACGAAGGCACGACCCTTTACGGTTGGCAGAGCCAGGTGGGTGGGAACACGGTGCAGGATTTTATCGAGGCGCGTCTGGCGGAAATTTTCAAGTGTCCGGTTCGGATACATGGAAGTGGGCGGACGGATTCCGGGGTACATGCGCGGGCGCAGATCTTTCATTTTGATGCGGCTTGGTCGCATCCGGTGGAGTATTTGGAGCGGGCCTTGCGAACCGGGCTTCCGGGGTCCATCCAGGTTTATCGGGTACGCCGGGTTTCGGGGACCTTCCATGCCCGTTATTCAGCGGTGGGGAAACGTTACCGTTATTACATGGAAGAAGGGCACCCCCGTCCCTGGGAGAGGAACTATTGCTGGGGATTGGGGCAGCGGAAGTTGGACACCGGTTCGATGCGGGAGGCGGCAAGCCGCCTGCTGGGGGTACATGATTTTTCCGCCTTCGGGGCCCGGCGCGGTGGAGACTCCGAGGATAATCCGGTCAAGGATTTGCGACTGCTGGAGGTGGTTCGCCGTGGCCGAAAGATCATTCTGACCACGGAAGCCAGCGGGTACCTCTACAAGATGGTCCGGAGCTTGACGGGTACTTTGGTGGAAGTGGGCTTGGGCAAGATGAGCCCGGAGGAGGTGGCGGAGATGCTGGAGAGCCGCCAGCGCACCCACCTTGTGCCAACCGCTCCCGCCTGTGGACTATGGCTGGAGCGTGTTTACTATTGAAGAGAGACGCGTGGCTACGCCGGAGGCATAATCATAATCTTAATCCTAATCTTAATCTGAACCCCAACCCGGCGTCTTGTCTCGGCGTAACTCAGTGAAGACGGAAGCCGGAACCAAAAGGAGCGGGAGCACCGCGATCACAGAAGCCTCAGCGAAGGTGGTTCTTGCTCCCGTCTGCGGATCGTAGTCAGTGAAGCGAAAACTGAACGGTTGTCGTTGTCGTAATCGTGATCGGAAAGAGAGTTACTTTACGGAGACGAGATCACGACAACGACAACGGCAACGATTAGGATGAAGATTAGGGTTAGTTAATCAAGGAAGGGGGTATATTCGGGGACGATTTCCTGGATGCGTTGTTTGACCTGGTTGCGGTCCAGGTGGTCAAGGTCCTTGGCCAAGGCCTCGAGTTTTTCTTCCAGAACCGTGATGTCTTCCGGTTCGCTGACATAGCGGAGGATGCGGCTGTGCGGTGTTTTCTCCACATGTTCTCCCTTGTGGTGTAATTCCTCGTAAAGTTTTTCCCCGGGGCGCAGGCCCACAAATTTGATTTCGATGTCCTTATCCGGTTCAAAGCCATTCAGTTCTATCAGCTGGCGGGCGAGGTCGACGACCTTGATCGGTTGTCCCATGTCGAGAACGAAGATATCTCCCCCCCGGCCCAGTGCGGCGGCCTGCAGGACGAGGCCGACGGCCTCGGGGATACTCATGAAGAAGCGGGTGACATCGGGGTGGGTTACGGTGACGGGTCCGCCTTCAAGAATCTGCCGTTTGAAGATGGGAACAACACTGCCGGAGGAGCCGAGGACATTGCCAAAGCGGACGGCCATGAAGTGGGTGTTGATTTTGGGATCTTTCTGGAGAGACTGGAGGTAGATTTCGGCCAGTCGTTTGCAGGCTCCCATGGCACTGCTGGGGTTGATGGCCTTGTCCGAGGAGATCAGCACGAATTTTTCGACTTTGTGCTTCAGGCAGAGTTGGCAGAGGGCGGCGGTGGCCAGAGAATTGTTTTTCACTCCCTCGCCCGGCTGATTTTCGACCAGAGGGACATGTTTGTGCGCGGCGGAATGGAAGATGATGGAAGGGCGGTAGCGCTCCAGAATATAGTCCATTCTTTCCTGGTCCCGGATATCGGCCAGAAGGGGGAGGATGGAGGACCCGAAGCCCTCGGAGTGGAGGAACTGTTCAATCTGGAAGAGGGACGCTTCGGATTGTTCGACGAGCAGCAGGCGGGACGGATTTTTAGCGGCGATTTGTCGGGAGAGTTCGCTACCGATACTGCCTCCTGCACCGGTCACCATGATGACCCGTTGGCTGATGAGCTCGTGGATTTGGAGTGAATTGACATCGAGCGTGCTGCGGTCGAGGAAGTCATCGAGTTCGATTGGCCGCAGTTGGTCGGCCCGGATTTGCCCGTAGAGCAGTTCCTGAGGGGGGGGGACGATGAGGATATCCAATTTCAGACGCCGCGCCTGAAGTAAAATTTCGCGGATCTTGCGCGGTGCGATTGCGGGTTGGGATATAATGAGGCGGTCCAGATCGTAGCGGGCGGCGAGGGCATTGAGCGCTTCCAGGCTGCCGACAACGCGAATCCCGTTAAAGCTGAGGCCCAGTTTGGCCGGGTCGTCATCCAGAAAGGCGACGGGCCGCATCCCAAAGCCCCGCTTCGTTGCCAGTTCCCGTGCGAGCCCGCAGCCGACGAAGCCGGCTCCGATAATCGCCACGCGTTTGCTGCGAAAGCCGGTCCTTTCGTTGATGCCGAGGGCTTCGCCCCGGAATAGCTGGATCAATGCCCGGAAGCCTCCCAAGGCCAGCAGGGAGAGCATGAAATCGATCAGGATGACGGAACGCGGCGGGCAGTTTCTACCGTCAAAGACAAACCAGAGATACAGGAGGAATGCGGCATTGAGGCTGAGTGCAGTGGCCAGTTTATAGAAATCGTAGGCACGGAAACGGGTGGCCAATACCTCGAATTGGCCAAAAGCGTAAAGGATAACCAGTTTGAGCGGAATGAGCCACAGCATGATTTCCGCCCGCTTGCGCTGGGTAGCCACCGTGACGTTGAAATCTTCGCGGATTTCGTAGGCAAAATAGATTGAACTGATACTCAGCACCGCGATGAGGCCGGTGTAGAAAATTTTTTCTCTGGACAGTGGTTTTACCATAAGGAGACAAAAGATGCAGGCTAGGCAAAAGGGGGTGGGAAACAAGACAAAAGCCGGAAGGAGGAGGAAAAGGGGTAAAGCTCCTCGCTTGACTTGGACGGTCCATGCGGTAGGGTCCGCCTTTGCTTCCTGCTGCATAAGACGCTGAATGTTACAAGGTACAACATGGTTTGAAATTGCCCTCGTTTTCGGGGGAGGGGCTCTGGTTTTTATCACTACGGCTATTGCCACCCTGCTCCTGCAGCGGCTGGCTCTGCGGTTTGGTCTGGTTGACAAACCGGATCACCGGAAGATTCACAAGAGCCCGATTCCGCGTATCGGAGGGATTGCGATTCTGGCCGGATTTTTCACCGGGGTGTTGTATTACGCGGTTATTTCGCGGACTTATCCCAGTGTCGGAGAAATTGTTCCCATGCCGAACCGCTTCTTCCTGACCGGCGCGATTGTCATTGCGGTAACGGGTCTGGTGGACGACCTGCGGGGCCTGAATTTCCGGCAGAAGCTTGTGCTTCAGAGTATGGTGGCGACCTTTCTGATTCTGGCAGACTACCGGATCAATCTGGCGACCGGTGGGATGGGTGTGTTCAGCAAGTACTGGATCGGTTTTTCCATACCGGTTACGTTCCTTTGGATCATTGGTGTCATTAATGCGATCAATCTCATTGACGGTCTGGACGGACTTGCTGGCGGGGTGGCTTTGATTTCCCTGACGGTCATTACCTTTTGCACGGTGCTGGTCGGCCATACCTTTGAAGTGGTTTTGGTCTTCAGTATGTGTGGTGCCCTGATCGGTTTCCTTTATTTCAATTCGCATCCGGCCCGTATTTTCATGGGGGATACCGGGAGTCTTTTTCTTGGTTATGTTCTGGCCGCCTATTCACTGGGTGCAACCGAGGGCAACCGGAATCATTTTCTATTTCTCGTACCGGTTCTCGCACTTGGGTTTCCGGTCTTCGATACCCTGCTTTCCATGGCACGCCGTTACTTGCAAGGGCGTCCGATGTTTTATCCGGACAAGGATCATATCCACCACCGGGTCCGTTCGCTGTTCAAACTGAACCACCGCCAGTCTGTTCTGCTGCTTTATGCCATTCACACAGTGTTTGGACTCTTCGCCTTTCTGATTGCGAAATCCGGTAATGCCGGAGCCATTTTCTGGATCGTGATGACGGGGCTGTATGTTCTGGTACTGCTCTGGTACCTGAAGTACATCAACCGCCGGAAATTGAAGCAACTGTTCAAGAAAAATAAAGGCGGTACCAATACCCCCTTCGCCCGCCTGGCACGGTATCGGTAATAGAAATTATCGAAATCCAAATCAGCGTAGCGGAAATCGAAATCCAAATCGAAGAAAGATGTCATTAGGTTACGGGAAATTGGATGTTTGCCGACTGTCGATAGAGTATGCTTATGCTCAGTCTTCGGACTTGAACGGCATTCACCGCCATGATCTGGATGAAAAGAAATCGATTTGCTTCGCCATTTCCGCTTACGCTCCGTTGATTTCGAGGAATACAATTCACAACAAACGCATGGAGGTAACGCCTAAAGGCTCACCTCATGCTTCACGTTAACGGCAACTTGAGGACAGGATGCATTTGTACTTCATGGGGATTTGCGGAACGGCGATGGGTAATGTCGCCCTGATGATGCGGGAGCTGGGGCACCGGGTAAGCGGGGCGGATGCCGGAATCTACCCGCCGATGAGTGATTTGCTGCAAGCAGCGGGAGTGGAGATACTGGAAGGTTACGATCCGGTCCGACTGGCCACCATCCGGCCGGATCGGGTGGTGGTCGGTAATGCCATGAGCCGGGGAAACCCGGAAGTTGAATGGCTGCTGGAAACCCGGCTCTTCCCTGTGGTTTCATTGCCGGCTCTCCTGCAAGAGTTTGTCTTGAGCCGGCGGCGCAACGTAGTCATCGCGGGAACCCATGGCAAAACCACTACGACGAGCCTGACGGCCTATCTTCTCCGGGCATCCGGGTATGACCCCGGCTACCTCATCGGTGGCGTGCCCCGGGACCTGCCGGATGGTGCTCATGCCGGGTTGCCAACCGACCCTTTTGTGATTGAAGGGGATGAGTATGACAGCGCTTTCTTTGACAAGCGCAGCAAGTTTATCCACTACCAGCCCCATGTTTTGGTCCTGAACAATCTGGAGTTTGATCATGCTGATATTTTCCGGGATCTGACGGATATCAAACGTACCTTTAGTCATGTCATCCGTCTGGTGCCCCGCAACGGTTATATCCTTTACAATGGTGATGATCCGAATCTCATGACTCTGCTGCCGGTACCCTTCACCCAATGCATCAAGGTTGGACTTGGAGAGGACAATGACCTACGGATCAAGGGATTTCGGGAACAAGGGGACCAGTCCACCTTCCAACTCGTCTGGCGTGGGGCGCTCTGGGGGAAGGTGACCTGGCCTCTGACCGGGCGCTTCAATGCAAGGAATGCGGCGATGGCGATTCTGGCGGCGGGACTGAGTGTGCGCCCGGAGGACCCCTTCTGTGCGATTGATCCCGATTGCCTGAGAAACTATGCTGGTGTCAAACGGCGGCAGGAGGTCTTGTTGCAGACTGACCGTCTCAAGGTGATGGAGGACTTCGGGCATCATCCGACGGCGGTGATGGAGACTTTGGAATCGTTGCGGGCACGGCATCCGGGCTGGGAGATTGCGGCCTGCTTTGAGCCTCGCAGCAACACCGCGCGGATGGCGATTTTCCAGCGGGAGTTCCAGAAAGCCCTTGCTCTGGCGGACTGGTGTCTGATTAGTCCGGTGGAACGGGCGGAGAAGTTGCCACCGGATCAGCGTTTGGACACAGCGTTACTGGCCCGCATGTTGGAGGCCGCAGGGACTCCGGCCCGCGCCTTCAATGACAATCAGGTATTGCTGGACAATCTGAAGGAAGCTGTCGAAGAGGCGCAGAAAGACACGCCGGTGCTGGTGGTCTTTTTTTCCAATGGATCCTTCGGCGGTATTATTTCCGCTTGCGCGGAGCACTTCGCGCGGGCTTTGCCAGTGCCTTGACCAGTATCTTTGAGTTTCTGCCGCTGGCATCATACAGCTTGCGCCGTTCCGGGCTCAAGTCGGCTGGGCTGCCATCGGCGAATTGGCAGAAGGTTTGGAAGAAATGGTAACTTTGGGTACTGAGGGCGACCATCTTGCGGTAGCCTTTGCGGGTGGCCTCAAGGATGGCGAACTCGACCATTTTGCGTCCGACGCCTTTCCCCTGGTAGAACGGTTGGACAAGGACGGCACCCAGCTCGACTGTTTGTTTGTCGAGTGGGGTTAGGCTGAAGCAGCCGATAATACTTTCGTCTATTTCGTAAACGTAGAAACACTGGATTTCCTTTTCGATGGAAATGCGGGTTCTGTGCCGCAGAGCCTCGGTTTTTGCGGCATTGCGGACGATGGTGAAGAGGCTCTGGGCGTCTTTTTTCCGTGCGGGCCGGATTTGCTGATAATCGTTGGCGTGAATCATGGTGCCGAGCCCCACCTTGTCGAAGATTTCGGTCAGGAGGCAGCCGAAGACCCGGCCATCCAGAATGTGGGCTCTCGGAGTACCGGCCTCAAGTGCGAGTGCTGCATACCGGGCTTTGCTCCTGAGCCGTTCATCGATGCCCTGTTTGCCCTGCCGGAGGGCGGCGGCCAGCTCTTCCAGTGGAATGTTGCCTGCGATCTCCCCGTGTATGATGAGCCCTGGGTGGGGAGTCAGGTAAATCAGTTTGGATGCTCCAAGCTGGATACAGATGTCGCAAGCCAACAAGTCCGAATTTACCCGCAGGGGATGCCCCTCCCGGTCAAAGAGGATGGGGGAGAAAACGGGTAAGATTCCCATGCGGAGCAGGTCCTGAAGGTGCTGGAGTTCAATCTTGTCGACCTTTCCGGTGAACCCTTGGGCTTTGCCCCGGACGATGCCGGTTCCGATGCCTCTGACCGCATTGGTGACGGCGTATTTGAGATTGTTCTGGGTCAGGGCCTCCATCAACCGGTGGGTGGCCAGGCTGGAGGCTTCGATGGCCAGTTCAAGGGTGGCGGTATCAGTGGGGCCACTGCCGTAAATATCGGAAAGGGGGATGCTCCGTTGTTCGCTCAGCGCTTTTAACTGACGTCCGATACCGTGGACGAGTACCACTTTGATATTCAGGCTACGGAGAACGGCGATGTCAGTGATGACATGGGCGAAGTTCTCATCATCAATGATGCTGCCATCAAGGGCGATGACGAAGATATGGTCCCGGAACTGGGGGACATATTTTAATATGCCCCGCAGGTCTGTCGGTTTGATCTGCGTGTCCTGGACGGATTCTGTCATGGTGCGTTTTGCTTTGGATATTAGTCGGGCAGCATAGCAGTCCCCCTGAATCCTTGTCACGATCAAAGAGGGAGCAGTTCTGATGAACGGGTTAATAGGTAGCTGCGCCCGTAAGGGCGTGGGTAGGACCTCCCGCTAATCGCTGCTATTCGAGTTAGACAAAAAAAGGAAAATGTG
>CAZCJJ010000013.1:16708-38358 GCA_964499045.1 uncultured Opitutales bacterium
AAAGGCCCTCCCGAAGGGAATTTCAGCTGAAAGTCGGTGGGTCACATTCCCTGTTGGAGTTCCGTCTTCAGGCGGTTTTCGGACGGATAGGGGACCGCCTGAAGGCGGGACTCCAACCAAAACGCGCAGCTGAAATACCCCTAGCCCCTCCCGCTAATCGCTGCTATTCGGGTTAGACAAAAAAGGGAAAATGTGTAGCGATGGGCGTGATGATTGATATTGAATGTTTTCCGAATCCCAATCCTGGCCGGAATTATGTGATCCGGCATATCGCCGAGGAGTTTACTTCGCTCTGCCCGAAAACCGGGCATCCGGACTTCGGGGATATTGTGCTGACCTACATCCCGGATGAAGTCTGTCTGGAGTTGAAGGCCTACAAGCTGTACCTGCAGGACTACCGGACAAAGGGTATTTTTTACGAAGCCGTGACGAACAAGATTCTTGAGGATCTGGTGGAAGTTTGCCGACCCCGTTTCATGCGGGTGGAGACCCGCTGGAAGGGGCGTGGTGGTATCCGCTCTGATATTACTGTTGAGTTTTGCCAGAAAGACTACACGGGACCTATACCCGCGTAAGCCCCTTTTTCCTGTTGCTCCGGCGGTGGCTTCGGGCTTACTCTGGGGCTCCTTCATTGAACATATAACCCGAACAAAAGGAATAACGATGGCACAGCAAGGTTCCACAGGTAATGTTATTGCTGCGGTATGCAGCTTCTTTATCCCAGGTCTCGGCCAACTGGTCCAGGGGCGCCTGCTGATGGCGCTGATTATGTTTGTTCTGGCGGTTGCCCTGTGGCCCATCTTGTTGGGCTGGATTATCCATATCTGGTCCATTGTGGATGCTGCGCTTTTCAAAGGCTCTAAGTAAACGTTAGGGTCCTGCAGATTGCATGGAACAAAACGCTGCTGACATCCCGCCTGGAGCCAAGAGTCAGGCTATTCTTCTGGATGATATTGGTGAGCCGATCATCCGGACGGACATGGGGGGGCTTGTTTGCGCGTGGAACCGGGCGGCGGCGGAAGCTTTTGGCTATGCAGCCGAAACGATGTTGGGGACTCATCTCTCCCGGTTGATTGCAGATGGAGACGAGGCGTTTGTTTACCATCACTTTCTGGAACCCCTGCTGATCCGGGGAAGGGCGATGTTGGATTGTCCGGTACGGACACAATCGGGGGAACGACGCCATGTTCATTTTACAGTCCTTCCCCATGGTGATGCCTCGGGGCAGGTTGTGGGAGCGGTTATTACCCTCCATGATATTTCGAAGCAGGTGGCAACCGAGGCTGCACATGAGGAAGCGCGGCAACGGCTTTCTTTTCACTGGACCCAGATGCCGCTGGCCGGAATTGAGTGGGATGTCGAAGGCCGGATACGGGCTTGGAATCCGGCGGCGGGCACCATATTCGGATACACCTCGACTGAAGCCATCGGCAAGGAGGCTGATTTGTTGGCTACGGGCCAGGGCGTCGATAGCTTCAAGGCCTTTTTCGAGACATTGCGTTGCAGCAAAAGCGGCAACCGTTGTACGATGAACAACCGGCGAAAGGACGGGCAGGAGATATGTTGTGAGTGGTTCAATTCTCCCCTGTTGGACCAGCACGGTGCCATCGCTGGCTTTGCTTCGCTGGCTTTGGATATCACCGAGCGCCTGAAAACGGAATCCGCTTTGAAAGCAGCGAAGGAATCCGCGGACGCGGCGAACCGGAGCAAGGATCAGTTTCTTGCCGTGATGAGTCATGAAATCAGGACACCCATGAATTCGATTATCGGGTTTGCTGACCTGATGCTGGATTCCCCCTTGGATGAAAACCAGCGTGACCACCTCAATATTATCAAGTCCAATGCCTACAACCTGCTCGATCTGATCAACAATGTCCTGAAATACAGCCTGCTTGATTCCGGGAAAGTGGTTCCGGAAAAGCGGGATTGTGACTTGCATTACCTGGTCCATGAGATTGAGGACTATCTCTCCAGCGAACTGGAACAGAAAGGCTTGTGTTTCGAGGCGAAGGTAGGTGCGAATACTCCCGGCATCGTTTATACAGACTACCTTGAGCTGCGCCAAATCCTCATGAACCTGCTGGGCAATGCGATCAAGTTTACTGAAAAAGGAGAAATCGAACTCAAGGTCTGGACGGAGCCCTGTTCCGGCGGAGAGAAAAACAGTCTGGAATTGTGTGCCAGTGTCCGTGACACGGGAGTGGGGATTGCGTCGGACAAACTGGAAACGATTTTCGAGAGCTTCAGTCAGGTGGATTCTTCCTCCACCCGGCGTTTTGAAGGGACGGGGCTTGGTTTAGCCATGAGCCGCAAGCTGTGTCATTTACTCGGTGGAGAGATTGGAGTGGAAAGTGAACCCGGGAAGGGATCCTGTTTTCGGATCCGTATTCCGGTTGAGGTATCGGGTGACGCGCTCTCCGCATCCGCTGCCCGTATGCCGATGGGTGACATGCCCATTCTTGTCGGAGTGAATGAACCGGAGACTGCCCGGCTGTTGGAGGACAGCCTGACTGATATGGGCTGCAAGGTGAAAATTGTATCCAGCGGACTGGATGTTATTGAAGCCCTGCAGGAGGAAGCCTATGGGCTTCTGGTGGTCGCGGTTGATTTGCCGGAAATGGATGGGCTGGAAATTACCGAATGCGTACGCCAGGGGATGGCGGGAGAAAATAACCGTAATCTGTATATTTGTGCGCTGAGCACTTATGCTGATGGCGATGACCATCAGCGTTGTCTGAAGGCTGGCATGGATGCCCACCTTGGAAAACCGATTCTGGTGCGGAACCTCAACTCTGTATTGAAAGCGGCCCGGAAGGCTTGATTCATGTCATTGATCGACAGCCATTGCCATTTGGAAACATTTTATCGGTGCGACGAATTGGGCGGTGTACTGGAGCGTGCGTCGTTGGCCGGAGTAGGTCGGGTCATCACGGTTGGGACTTCGACCGAGGATTGGTCTCTGTATGCCGGACTGGCGGCAAAGTATCCGGAGCAGATCGCCTACACCGTAGGGCTTCACCCCTGTCATGTGGATGAAAATTGGGAGCGTGAAGTGGCCGCGCTGGAGGCTTTCTGGAAAACACCCTTGCTTCCGTCCGCACTCGGTGAGATCGGCCTGGATCATTTTCACTTGCCCAAGGACCCGGTGCAGGCTGAGCGCCTGAAGTCCATGCAGGTCGAGGCCTTCCGTGTCCAACTGGCGCTAGCGGCCAAGTACGGCGCTCCGGTGGTCATCCATTCGCGCCATGCTTTTGCCGAGAGTGTCCGCATTATTGATGAAAGCGGCTATCCCTGGGAGAAAGTGGTTTTTCACTGTTTTGCGGAAGGTCCTGAGTCTATCCGCATCCTGAATGAACGCGGGGGGCAGGGGTCCTTTACCGGAATCGTGACCTATAAATCCGCAGCCCCAGTGCGGGAAGCGGTTCTGGCGCAGGGGATTGAACGGATCATGGTTGAAACTGATGCCCCCTATCTGGCTCCTGTTCCGCACCGTGGGAAAGCCTGTGAACCTGCATATGTCCGCCATACCGCGGAATGCTGTGCCGAAATTCTCGGGGTGTCTCCCGAATATTTTTCACGGGTGAGTGAAGAAAACACCCGCCGCTTTTTTGGCCTGTAGGGTTTGGTTGCGGGGGTGGGGTTACCCCCGAGCCTTGCCAGAGTCACTTGTGAATCTTTTGAGACAAGCGGGCTATAGCACGCAAGAAAACCCTGGAATGACAATATCATCAAGAGCTTTGATTAATCCGCGAATTTATGTATGGACAAAGCATACGTTTGTATGCCATAAGCGTTCATATTGAGTGTAATTGAGCACATTTTCCCAAAGGTCCGAGCGGAACTCCTGCGGCTGCTTTTCACCGATCCCGAGCAATCCTTGTACCTGCGTGACTTGGCCCGTTTGAGCGGGCTGGCGGTCGGCACGGTCCAGCGTGAGATCGCGAACCTGCGCGATGCGGACCTCGTTCTGGAGCGACGGGATGGCAACCGCCTCTATTTCAAGGCCAATACCGCCCACCCTATTTTTCCCGAGTTACAGGGCATCGCCCTGAAGACCATGGGGCTGGGTCCACAGCTGGCAAATGCGCTGGCAGGACTCGACGGGATCGAATTGGCCTTTGTTTACGGCTCCTATGCCGATGGCACCGCAGGGGCCGAGAGCGATATCGACCTCTTCGTCATCGGCAGTATCGGGCTGCGCAAGCTATCTCCGTGTCTGCGTGAGGTGGCCGATACCATGCATCGGGAAGTCAACCCCAGCGTGATGTCGGCGGCGTCCTACCGGGAAAAGTTAAAATCTGGGGATGCCTACATTCGTAACGTGACAAAGGGGAACAAATTGTGGATTGTCGGGAGCGACGATGAGCTTACAACAATGGCATAAGAACGGGTGGCTCCGGCCCTACGAAACAAGTCGGCAACAGATCGCCGATCTGTTCGACATCGTTGAGCGCGATCTGGCCGATGCCAGCACGGCACGGCTGAGCTCAGACTGGCAGTTTGGGATCGCCTACAACGCAGCCCTTAAACTCTGCACCATCCTGCTTTATGCCGAAGGCTACCGCCCAGAACGAAGTCTTGCCCACTATCGCACTCTGCAAACCCTTCCCCTCATCCTCGGTGACGCTAAAAAGGCGGATGCCGACTATCTGGACAGCTGCCGCATCAAGCGGAACACGGCAGAATATGACATGGCTGGCAGCACAAGCCCCGAGGAAGCCAAGGAACTGATCGAGTTCTGCAATGAACTCAGAGAAGACGTTCTGGAATGGCTCCGCAAGAATCACTCCAACCTGGCTCTGAAAGCGTAAATGGACATAGAAAAACCCCTAAGTCTCAAGGACTTAGGGGTTTTTTTAAAAAGTGGAGCGAGCGAAGAGGTTCGAACTCGCGACATCTACCTTGGCAAGGTAGTGCTCTACCAACTGAGCTACGCTCGCGTTTTTCTATAAAAGAAAGTCGGTAGAATGCGGGATCATCGTGGAATGTCAAGCTCTTGTAGTGTTCTTCGGGCAACATTTTCCGGGAGGGGGACAAACCCTGCCTCCACCAGTGCGGACCGGACCTGTTCGCCCATGAGGAAACGGATCGCCGGCAGGACTTTGCTCCTGCTTTCGATGGGAAAGACAAGATAGAAAGGCAGACGGATGGGGTAGTCGCCGTAATAAACATTGTCTGGTGTCGGGCCAAAGGCAAAGTCTTCACCCCCTCCTTTCGAGATAGGCAGTACCTTGATATTATCTCTTTTTTCGGAGAGGCTGGCGATGGCGATGGCCCCCACGTCGCTGCGAAGGGTTTCCAGCAGACGTTCCTCTGTGGGGAGGTAATGCGTCTGAACCTTCATGTTGCCTCCACGAAGGGCAACATGTTTGAAAAGCTCAATTCCAATACCCTGCGTTTGTCGCAGGGCGACTGGCTGGATGGCGCGTCCACCGAAAGCTCCGGGGACATTGACCTCGCTCCAACGGTTGAAGTTGGTTTCGGCCGCGGCACCAAAGACCCCAGCCAACTGTGGGATGGAGATTTCCACAATCGGGTTTGCCGCATTGACATAGACATTCACCACTTCGAAGGCGAAGGGGATCGACTGAAAACGGGATTCATCCGGCAGCTTGTCTCCGGTCACCGCGATGATGGCGAGGTCAAAGTCCCCGGCCTCGAGGCGGGTCCGTGCCGGGAGTGTGCCGTAGAACTGGGTTTGGAGGGAAACAATCTCGTCGTCCGCCCAATTCTGGAGACGGGGTTCGAGAATGGATTTTAGCAAATCGGAACCGGCGATACGCAGGGTGTCATCCGCAATAAGTCCTCCGCTGGCGAGCAGTCCGCCAAGGCATAGTAGGCATGTTGTCTTGTTTAGCATAGTGTCAGTGGGGCTTATATAATAAAACGGAGATGTTGAGGGAATAGGGGGTTTGCTTCAAACCCCAAACACGGATCAGACATCAAGATCCGGCCATTGTTGCAGTTTTCGGTGAAGGGTGCGGCGACTGATACCCATCAGGCGGGCGGCCTGAGTCCGGTTACCCTTGGCTTCGACCAGAGCATTGCGGAGGAGGCGCTTCTCGTTTTCCTCTTTGGACAGGGGATTTTGCATGATGAATGCGTTGGGGGCGCTGCTACTGTCCCGCAGCCCCTCCGGCCGTTCTTTCTGTAGGAAGCGGGGATCGAGATCGTAGGGAGAAAGGACACCCCCCTGGCGCATGACGACACTGTTTTCGCAGAAATTTCTCAGCTCCCGGATATTGCCGGGCCAAGCGTAGGTTTCGAGAATGGCCAGTGCCTCCGGACTGAGTTGGACCGGGGGCAGATTGTTTTCGTTTGCGAAGTAACTAATGTAATGGTTCAGCAGGACGGGAATATCTTCCCGGCGTTCCCGCAGGGGGGGGAGATGGATGGGGATGACGTTGAGCCGGTAGTAAAGGTCCTCGCGGAATTCGCCTTTACCCACCATCTTAAGCAGATCCCGGTTAGTGGCGCAGACCAGACGGAGGTCAACGGTGATGGGCTTGATACTGCCGACCCGTTCGAAGGTTTTACTTTCGAGGAAGCGCAGCAGCTTGACTTGGGTGGAGGCATCAATTTCCCCGATTTCATCGAGGAACAAGGTGCCTCCCTCTGCGGCCTCAAAACGTCCAAGCCTTTTTTCCGCAGCTCCGGTGAAGGCTCCCTTTTCATGGCCGAAGAGTTCACTTTCCAACAGGTTGGTTGGCAGCGCGGCACAGTGAACGGGGACGAAGGGTCCGCGTGCACGGGGGCTGTTCTGGTGGATCATCTGGGCGATGAGTTCCTTGCCGGTACCGGTTTCCCCTGTCAGGAGAATGGTGGCCTTGGAGGGGGCCACCTGCTGGACCTGCTCAATCACCAACTGAAGGGCCTGGCTGTGTCCTACAATGCCCTGAAAGCTGTATTTTTTGTCCAGGCGGGTGTGCAGGCTGACATTCTCTTTTTCCACCTGCTTCGATTGCAGGGCCCGTTTGATGAGGATTTCCAGTTTTTCCAAGTTCAACGGTTTGGTCAGGAAATCATAGGCTCCGCGTTTCATCGCTTCGACGGCGGTTTCCACATTGCCGTAGGCCGTCATCATGATGCAGATCGGCTTGTCCGGCAGGGAAACTGTTTTTTCCACCACCTTGAGTCCTGATTTCCCCGCCATCCGGAGATCGGTCAGGACGATGTCGAATTTCTCCGAATCCAGCAGGCGGAAGGCTTCTTCCGCATCGCGGGCGACATAGACATCATAGTCATCTTCCAGCGCCGCCATCAACCCGTCGCGGGTGTGTTTTTCATCATCTACTATCAGAATCGTCGCCGGCATAAAGTGAGGTCGGAGCCAGCTTGCCGGAAGATTCATGCCATTAAAAGCAAAAAGGGACTAAATGTCCCAATGGGGCTATGTTTATATGATTTTGGGCTTATTAAATCCTTTTGACCTTTACCCAAGGCTATGGCGTCATGTGGAGGCGTTTGATCTATTAATCTCAAAACCTTCCAACTGCTTTCTGCTATGAAACAAACACACTGTGCAGCTGTTGACCTGGGGGCCACCAGCGGGCGTGTCATTGTCGGATCTTATTCGGATGAGGCGCTTGAGCTGAAGGAGGTCCATCGTTTTCCCAATGCATTCCATTCGCTGGGGGATCGTTACTACTGGGATCCGGGGCGGCTCTTTCATGAAATCCGGACGGGTTTGGAGAAGGCGGGGAAAGCCTTTCCGGATCTGGCCTCGTGTGGCGTGGATACCTGGGGGGTGGACCATGCCCTGCTGGACAAGGAGGGGCGTCTGGTGGCACCGGTGCAGGCTTACCGCGATCCGCGCACGGACCCGATTCTGGAGGAAATCCGGCAAAATAAGGATGACCACAAACTCTACGAATGGACTGGGCTTCCGCTGATCAATTACAACACGGTATTTCAGTTGGCGGAGTCGCTGCGTACCTTCCCACATCTGCGGGAGGCGGTCAGCCGGGTACTGCAGTTGCCGGATTATTTCAATTACCTCCTTTCCGGCCAGGCGCTGAATGAAGTTTCCATTGCCAGTACGGGGATGCTGCTCAAGAGCCGGGCGATGGAGTATTGTCCGGAAATTCTGGAATACTTTGATGTTCCCCGCCATTGGTTCGAGGGGCCGACCAAGGCCGGGCGCAAACTCGGGCCAGTCCGGAACATCCCGGGGTTGGAAAAGGTCGAGGTCGTTCTCGTTCCCGGGCATGACACCTCCTGCGCTTACGAAGCAATACCCCGGATCGGGCGTGATCTATTTGTTTCAGCCGGAACCTGGCTGTTGGTGGGCGGATTGACGGCCAATCCCGCCGAAGGCGAACTCGCATTTTCGCTCGGGGTTAACAATGAACGGGATGGTCAGGGTGGCTATCGTCCAAATAAGATTCTTCTCGGGCTATGGCTGCTGGAACAACTGCTGCCCGCTTTTGAGAGCCGTCCGAAAGGCGATGAGGAATGGGGGCAGTTGATTCAGGCAGCGGAGGCGGAAAGCGTGCCGGAAACCCTGATTGACATGACCGATAAGGCCCTCTTTAACCCGCAGGACATGAAAGCCGCCCTTGACGAGAATCTGAAGCGGCAAGGGGTAAGACCCCCCTCCACACTGTCCGCTTATACGCGGCTGATTGTCGATTCCCTGGCCAGCAGCATGGCCGATACCGCCCGGAAATTCGCGTCTATGACGGGGACGGATTTCGACAACATCATCCTTGTGGGGGGAGGCAGCAAGAACACCCTCCTTTGCCAGCGGGCCGCCGATTTCTCCGGCCTTTCGGTTTCAAGTTACAAGCTGGAAGGCACCGCTGTGGGCAACATCGGCTACCAACTCCTCGGCCTCGGGGTGGTCAAGGATATGGACACCTTCCGGGAAGTGGTGCGCAAGGGAGTTGAACGCCGCGTCTTCGAACCTTCATCACGGCTCTGAGAGATATTCGATTGCGGAGGGGTTTTTCATTTGAGTTGATTTCATCGGCGGAAAACCTTTCCATGGTACCCTTTTATGGATGTTGCAATTGAAGTCAGGGAGCTGACCAAGCGCTATGGGACCCTGAAGGCAATCGATCAGGTGAGCTTCTCTGTGGAACCCGGTCAGGTCATCGGCTTTCTGGGGCCGAACGGAGCGGGTAAAAGTACAACGATGCGCATACTGTGCGGGCTTCTGGCAGCGAGTTCGGGAGCGGCCTTTATTCAGGGCATCCCGGTGGCCAGTCATGCTTACGAGACCAAGCGTAAAATCGGATACATGCCTGAGCACAATCCCTTGCCGGAGGATATGCGGGTGGTGGAGTACCTGCGTTTTCGCGCACGCTTGAAGGAAATTCCCACGCGCCAACTGAAAGCATCCGTCGATGAGGCGATGGAAGTGTGTGATCTGCATCATAAGGCCCGCCGTCGTATTATCCGGACACTGTCCAAGGGGTTTCGGCAGCGGGTGGGTATCGCGGATGCGATCCTGGCCAAGCCACCGGTAATCATCATGGATGAGCCCACCATCGGTCTTGACCCCCACCAGATACTGGGGATACGCCAACTGATCGATAGTTTGCGGGGCAAGATGACCGTGGTTCTGTCCAGCCATATTCTTCCTGAAATCGAACTGGTCTGCGACAAGGTAATCATTATCAACCAAGGTAGGATTGTCGCCAATGGAACTCCCGCCAACCTTCGTCATGAATTTCAACCGGGCATTCTTTACAGCCTGAAACTGAATGCCTCTCCGCATGAAGTTCGAAAGCGGCTGGCGGTGATCGACGACGATCTCAAGCTGCGCAAGCACAGCGAAGCTGATGTCGAAGGCTTTTTTCACTATAGAGTGGAAGGCCCGCAGGGGGCGGACCGGATTGAGGAAATGCTGACCCATTTCCGGGACCATGCCGGCTGGCGGATTCGCGAACTCTCTCAAATCCAGCCTACGCTGGAGGACGTATTCCTTGCCGCCACCAAACGCAGTTGGGATGAAACTCTGGATGCCCCCGCAGGTCAGAAGGCCAAGAGCTAACCTGACTTATTCAACAGATGGGAAAAACATACAACTTTATGAATAAGCCAGCCTAACGATGCGCCATTTCTTTTATTTATTTTTACACGAAGTCCGCATGCTGTTCATCACCCCGGCCACCTATGCTGCCTCGGTGTTGTTCCTGCTGATTATGGGAGGCATCTATCTGCTGGGGCTGGAGCAAGTGAGCCGCGGTATTCAGGGTGAGTCGCCGACGGAAAGTTTTTTCCAGCTTTTCTGGCTCCCGGTTTTCTTTATGGTGCCTTTGCTCACCATGCGCAGCATTGCCGAGGAGCGCCGCCTCGGGACCCTTGAGGCTATCATGACCACCCCGGCTACCGCGATGCAGGTCGTTCTGAGCAAGTTTCTCGCAGCCTATTTATTTTACCTTTCTCTCTGGGGGCTGACGCTGTTTTTCCCTTATTTCTCAACCACTGTTTTGGCCGGATCCCAGTTCGGATCGCAGTTGATGGATGGAGCCCATTTGAAGGGAGGCTACAGTTTTGTCGCGCTGAGCGGATGCCTCTACATCGCCATCGGCCTGTTCGCCAGCAGCCTGACCCGCAGTCAGCTGGTTGCGGGGATGCTGAGCTTCAGCATGCTTTTTGTCCTGATTATCAGTGGACAGGTTCTCCTGAATACGCCGCTTTTGGATGGATTCCAGATTCCCTGGCTGGCAGACCCGGTTGATTACATACGCACATTCAAACATCTGGAGGATTTTAGCCGGGGTGTCATCGACAGCCGCCCCTTCTTCCTTTACCTGAGCACGGCACTCCTCTTCCTTGGGGTAACGACCCTTGTAGTTGAGTCCAAGGCCTGACCTGCATTGATGACCCATGTCCAGAACTGACTATTTTCAGACCGCACGGTGGTTTAAACGCATCAACCGCACCGCACAGATAAGCTTGAGCGTTCTGTTATGGATCGCACTTAACTACATTGCGGCCTCGCACTTTACCCGCACCGATATTACCCGAAACCACCAGTTTTCACTTTCCCCGGAAACACTGGCCTATCTGGACCGGATTGAAGATCCGGTGGTGGTGTATGTGACGCGTCCTGTGGCGTCGAGCCAGTCCGAGGTGAAACGCATTTTCCGCGATGTTCAGGAATTGTTGCGCGAATATGAATATGTTGGCCGACGGGGAACCAAGCGGCTGATTCGTGCCGAGTTCATCAATATCTATGAACAGCGCGAACAGGCCAGAATGCTGGTTGAAAAGTACGGGATAAGGCCTGACCAGGAGCATGCCATCATTGTCGCCCGCGAGGACGGCAAAGCCTATCGTGAAATCATGGCAACGGAGTTATATGATGTCAAAAACGAGGAGATTGCCGGGTTCAAGGGAGAACAGGCCTTTACCTCGGCGATTCTGGGTGTTGCCAATCCTGAGCGCAGGAAAATTTACTGGCTGAGTGGCCATGGGGAAATGCGGGTCGATGATGTCGACCCCTTGCGCGGGCTTTCGATGGCGGGCCAGGAATTGCTACAACGGAATCTTGAAATTGAAGGTTTGGATCTGACGCGCAGCCCGGATGTTCCGGATGATGCGGATCTGGTGGTGATTGCCGCTCCTCAGGCCCAACTGATGCCAGCGGAGGTGGCGAAACTCCGGCAGTACCTGTCCCAGCGCAATGGACGGGTCATTGTTTTGCTCGAACCGGGGCGGCCCCATGGCATGGATGATTTGTTTTTCGATTGGGGCATTCTGGTGGATGATATGCTGGTGTTGGATCCTTCACATGAATTCCGGGCAACCGGAGGAGACCTTTTTATCGGACGTTTTGCCCGGCATCCGGTGACTGATTTCCTCCTGACCTACCAGTTAAGGGTTCTGGTTGGGCTCAGCCGTCCGGTGCGGGAAGACCTGGGAGCACCGGATGACGAGCGCCTGACGGTTATCCCCATCATGGGTTCTTCAGACGACAGCTGGGCGGAGCGTAGCTATCGTCTGAATATCCCGCACAAATACGATCCTGACACTGACCTGCCGGGGCCGGTGACGCTGGCGGCTCTGGCGGAACGAAACGTGGGCACACAGATCGGTCTGCAAATCCCCGGCGGGCGTCTGGCTGTTTTCGGTAATGCCGATTTTATCGCGAACAATCGCTTCGATACACTGGGTAACCGCATATTGTTCAGCAATGTAGTCAACTGGACGCTGGATCAGGATAGCTTGCTCAATATCCCCCCCCGCAGCGTCGAAAATTTCAGACTGGTCGTGAGCCGGGGAGACTTGGTGGCACTTTCCCTTCGTTTTGCTGCCATACCCGGTGGGGTCGCCTTGCTGGGCTTCCTGATCTTTATTGTCAGACGCCGTTGATTTGTCTTCCGCCAATCCTTCGAATAACAAACGTCTTTTAAATAATGCGAATAAAACTTACGATTATTCTGCTCTTTCTCAATGTAGCGGCCTTCTGCTACATTTATTATCTGGAGCGCCAATCGGACCTGCGGGATGTCCATGCAGCCGCCAGCCGCAGCGTCCTGCCGCATGTGGACAATATTGACCGGATCGAGATTGAATTGACGACTGAAGATGGTGAAGAGCGCCGCAGCCTGATCAGGCAGCGGGGACATTGGCAAATGACTCGCCCCTATTATTGGCCGGCCAATGAAAATGCAGTCCAGCGCATCATCACACAGTTACAGTTTCTCGAAAAGGAAATTAGTTTCAGTCTGGAGGACCTGCGCCGCTCGGGGCAGACACTGGCGGACTACGGATTGGATGAGCCGACAATCACATTGAGGTATTTCTCAGGCGAACGGGAGACCGTACTCAAGGTGGGATCCCCGACCCAAATGGGACGGCGCCTTTACCTCCTGCATCCGGATGCCAATGAGATCCTTGTGGTGGGACAAGCATTGATGCAAAGCCTGATCCTGGATACCGATGATCTCCGCCGCCAACGCTTTTTTGATATCCCCTCTTTTGAAATCAATGCGCTCACATTTCAGGAAGGCGAGCGCCGGGTGCGGATGGCTAGAGAGGGAGCGGAATGGAAAATTGAAGCTCCCATTCAGACTCTGGCGGACAATGAGCTGACGGAGGACCTGATGAACCTCTTGACTTCCTTGCGGGCAATTCGGCTCTTTAAAGCGGATCCGCAGAATTTGAATGTTTACGGACTGGATAATCCGGAAATGCGCCTGACCCTGGCGGGTCCGAACCAACGGCAGACTTTACTCATTGGAGGGGAGGTGCAGACGGAGTCGGAAGAAGGCCCTGCCCAGCGCTATGCCATGCTGGAGGATAACCGCAGCACTTTTTTTACCGTGGGGTCCGAGCCCTTTGGGTTCCTCACACAGGCACAGGAAGTCTTTCGAAACCGCCAATTTTTGCGCTTTGAACTGGATGCGATCACAACGATGGAAATCACGCAGGATGAGAACAGCCTGACCCTGCAGAAACTCGACAACGAACAGGGAGAATGGCAGTTACTGGCGAGATCGGACGGCCAGCCAATTCACCAACAGGCTGCGGATTCGGGGCAGGTTAAAGAACTGCTGGAGACATTGCATGCCTTGGAGGCGCTGTCCTTTGTCAACGATGCTCCTTCCGATAGCGACGAACTGCAATATGGACTGAAAGAACCGAATGCGACTATACGCCTCTCAGATGGGAGAAACCACCCGACACTCATTCTCGGAGGAATCAATCCTGAAACGAATCTTCTCTATGCCAAAATGGCGGATTCCAAATACGTTTACGGGATTTCTCCCCGTATCCTGAGTAGAGCCAGTACGAATCCCCTCCAGTTCCAGAGCCGGATACTGGAACAGTTACCCCAGGCAGCCCGGATCCGTTCACTCACCATCCGTTCCCTGACGCAGGACACAGTCCTGTTTGAGGCTGCGATCGACATTGAGCGAACAACCTGGCCGGTTTTCCTCGAAGAGCAGTACCCTGAACAAAAGGAATCCATTCTCGAACTGATCGACAGCGTGAAACGTTTTCAGGTCCGGAACTTTGTCTATCCGCGCTTTGAAGCCCCGGAAGGCATACCCTGGGCCTACCGTATGGATGTCGAAATCGTCCTGCCCGGCGGTGAGCGGGCAGTTGAGGAATCCCGAACATTTTATCTAACCCAACGTGTCGGCGGAAATCTTCAGTTCGGAGGATCGGAAGAGAAAGCCATGACTTTCAGCCTGACACAGCCGTTTATTGATGCCTTCTTCCCGTTGAGCTTTGAAAAAGAGCCACCGGAACTTCCCGCAACCCCGGAAGCACTCGAACAGGCAAGTCCCCCGGAAACGGTGGGTGGCGTCGAATAACCGGTCCCATGCGAGACGTTACCGGTAGTTGCAGGGCAAAGGGGTTACTGGCGACCCTCTGCAACGCATTTTGCCTGTTGCTCCTGATTCTCTTTCTCCTGCAAAGCTTTCTTCTCGGAATGCTTCTGACGGTGGGAGAGATCCCGGTGCCAGCATTTCTGGTCAACCGTCTGAACCATGCGCTCGAGGCAGAGGGGTTTCGTTTTGAGGCGAGGAATGTGCGCCTGGACAGTCGCGGGTACCTTCACCTCGACCGACCCCGTCTGGTACATGTCCATTCGGGGGAACCTGCGGTTCAGGCAGAGGCTGTGCTGCTGGAGTTTGCGGTCTGGGCACTGCCAGCGGGGCAGTTCCTTGTTCAAGGGGTACATGTCGCGGATGGAGCCATCTGGTTGCCTCCGGTATATTCGCCGACCGGGCAGCGTGAGGCTCTTGTTTCCAGACTGTATCTGGAAGCGGAAAAGAGGCACAACGGTTGGGATATTGAGCGGGGTATTTTCTCCTTCGAGGGAATTGAGACCCGTGTGGAAGGTTTTTGGCCGCATCGTCCGGTTCGGTTGGCAACACAGACAAGGGAGGCCAAAGAGTCCGATGGGATTTCACTTCAAGATCGACTAGCCAGTGTTTACCGGGCTTTTCAAAGATTGCTGGTGGCACGGCCATTTCTGGAAGCGATCAAGAATCCGGTTCTGAGCCTGAAATCCTTTCCGGAGGAGAGCGGTGGCGTTGTTTGGGAGGTCTATGCTCAGGGTTCTGGCTGGCAACATGAGGACTGGGAGTTGGGGAACTGGTCTGGTCAGGTCAGGGGCCGGGTGACAGCCCGGGGGACATTGGTCTGGCCAAGCCGGATGGAGGTCATGGGAACCCATTTCCATAAGAAGGACCTTTTTGAAGGTGCGGAAGGAAGCCTGGCTTTGTTTTGGAATCCGCATCAGCAGGATTGGAAACCGCATTCAATGCGAGCGTGGGTCTGGCGCCCTGGATTCGAGCGTTTGCAAGGAACTTGGCTGGCTTTGGATGCCGCGTTTCCCGACTACACGGAATTCGACTTTTCCGCCCGCATTGCGGTGGATGAAGTGAATGTGGTGAATGCAAGCGGTATCCTGAATGTGGAGGAAAAAAGTTTGCAGGGAAATATGAAGGGGCAGGTAAACCCCGATCTGGTCTGGGGTAGTCCTTTTCTGGGGGGATTACAGCGTCCGGACAATCTGGACTATTCCCACGGGTTGCGTTTTAACGTCGAGGTATCGCTTCAGCCGGAATTTCAATTGGACAAGGTTTCCGGGCGGCTCTACGTGCGGGATGTGCGCTATGACGGATTGACTGTAAGCGGGGGACTCCTGGAGGGATACTGGTCTGGAGAGGAAATCTTTTTTGACGACGTGATGCTTCATTCGGGTACCTACCGGGTGGAAGGTAGCTATTGGCAGAATCTCCGTACCCAGGATTACCGCTTCCTGCTCGAAGGAACGGTGCAGCCCGGCGATCTCAACCAAATTGTCGATGAGGAATGGTGGACCGAGTTGTGGGAGCAGTTTGCCTTTTCCGGCGATCTGCCATCCGCCAACATTGACTTGCGCAGTCGCTACGACAGTGAAGAAGAGTTTATGAGGATCTTCCTCTTTGCCGACTTGGAGCATTTTCATTACAAGGGTGAGTATTTTGACCATCTGGAGCTGTATTTAGCTCAGAACCCTCTGAGGATTTCCCTTTTTGATGCCAAACTGAGGGCCGATGACGGGCAGGCGAACTTTGACTTGCAGTGGGATCGGAAAGCACCGGAGGCATCACTGGATTCTCTGGCCTTCAGGGGCAGTATTTCTGTCCCCCTTGAGCGGGCGGCAAGGGTGATTGATCCGGAGGTCGAGGAGATTGCTGCGGATTTTGATATTACGGGAAGGAATTTTATCCGGGCCAACGGGCTCCTTTTCCGTGAAGAAAGTGATCGGGCAGATACCCGTTACCTGAAGATCTGGGGAGATATACCCGATGGATTGACTTATGCGGATTACGATCTCGATGCGGTCCGTTTTGTCGCCAGGTCAAATCCGAATGGGGTGGTGATCGACCCGCTGGACTTTGTTTTAGCTGGTGGAAAGGGAACGGGGAAAGCGACGTTGACCGGTTCGGTGAATTCAGACCGTAGCCTCGATTTTGACCTGAAGATCAGGAAGGCACGATTGGGACGATTATTCCATACCGTTGCCTTCCTCAAGGAGGCTGTCAAAGAGATGGAGGATACTGCAGACAGAACCGGGGTGGAAGGCTATGTTGACCTGGACATCAAAGCCCTTGGGTTGATTGGCGAAGTTGAGTCCTTCAAAGGTTCCGGATACCTGATCATCACAGAAGCGGATCTGGGCGATTTGCATCTGTTCGGGATTTTATCCCGTTTCATGGGATCATTGGGAATCAATTTCGGCAGTTTTTCTTTCAATCGTGCCAGTACTCATGTCGAGATGAGAAAAGGCAATCTCCATCTCCCGGATTTGGTGGTGAGTGGCCCCTCGGCCAATCTTGAAGCGTCTGGGAATCTGGGGATCGAGGATGTCTCACTCGATTTTGTCCTGACTTTCCGTCCCTTTGGTGCGGTGCGTCTGCCGGTTCTTTCACAGGTGCTGGATGTTTTCAGTCCACTGGCCAATACAGTGGCTGTTCGGATGACCGGCAGCCTGAAGGATCCTCAATTCAGTACATCCTTTCAGCCTCTGCGCATCCTGACTGGGCAAGAAACCGTGGAGCCCGAGACTGAGTAAGAATCCCGGTAGTCGCCTGCATCAGAAGGCGGAACCTTGTCTCACGGCATGTTTGCTGCCCAGGATAAGCGGGCTAATCATCTATCATCAATCCGTATGGGGCTGATGCCAAGCTTCCTTATCCTCTTCTTCCTCGGGCTCATTCTTTTCCATGCGGATGCCATCAATGATCACATCGATCTTGGCGACATCTTTCATGGTCATACGCTTCACCTGATGGCGTACCCTTTGCTGGATTTGCATGGCGGTTTTTGCCAGTTCGACCCCGAATTGCATTTCCACATGGATTTCAATCAGGTAGTTGCCGACATCATCCTCGCTGACCAGCACACCACGTTCGGTCCGCTTGCCACTCCAGATCTCGCTCAGCCCATCCACCAGACCGCCGCCGACTGAATAAGTCCCCTCGACTTCAAGTGCGGCCATTTTCACGATACTGGAGACCACGTTGTTGTTGAAAACAATTCTGTCTTCACCATCGGTTTCCTCATTAATGGTGGGGATGCTGTGAGGATCATCCATCGTCTTGTCGTCTTTGTTTTTACTCATGGCTTGTCTAATATCTGGTTGTTAGTTGTGAATGAGAGAATAGCACTATTCCCGGCCACAGAAAAGATCTTTCGGTGTCCGGGCCATGAAATCCTCAATATAACGTGTCGTGGCGGCACCACTGCGGAACACCGGATCTTTCATGATTGCGGCACAGAAGGGAATGGATGTCTTGATTCCGCGGATCAGGTATTCATTGAGGGCGCGGTACATGCGGTCAATGGCCATCTCACGGGTTTGGGCATAGGTGATCAACTTGGAAACCATACTGTCGTAATGGGAGGGCACGGTATAACCGCCGTAAATGTGTGAATCGATACGAACCCCGTGCCCGCCGGGAGGGTAGTACAGGTCGATCGTGCCCGGGCAAGGAGCGAAATTGCGGGCCGGATCTTCCGCATTGATACGGCACTCAATGGCATGGCGTGTGAACTGGATGTCCTTTTGTTCCCAAGGCATGTGCTCGCCTCCGGCCACCAGGATTTGCTGTTTTACCAAGTCAAGGCCGGTGACTTCCTCTGTCACCCCGTGCTCGACCTGAATCCGGGTGTTCATTTCGATGAAGTAGAAGTCCCCGTGCTTATCAACGAGGAATTCAATCGTACCCGCTCCCTGGTAGCCGCATCGCTCCGCAATACGGATAGCGGCTTTGCCCATTTTGTCTCTCAATTTCTTGTCCAGAAAGGGTGATGGTGCCTCTTCAATCAGTTTCTGGTAGCGGCGCTGCACCGAGCAGTCCCGCTCGCCCAAATGAACGATCTTGCCATGACCGTCAGCCATGAGCTGGAATTCAATATGCCGGGGATCTTCAATGAATTTCTCGACATAAACCGACCCGTTGCCAAATGCCTTTTCCGCCTCAATCCGGGCCATCTCGAATTCCCGGGAAAAAGCCACCGCATTATGGGCCAGGCGCATGCCCTTGCCTCCACCCCCGGCCACTGCCTTGATGATGACAGGGAACCCGATGCTTTTCGCAATTTTAAGGGCTTCGGCTTCACTGGTGATGGCACCTTCACTTCCGGGAATGACCGGTGCCTTGGACTTCCGGGCGACTTCCTTGGCCATCGCCTTGTCTCCCATCTGCCGGATGGTCTCCGAGCGCGGCCCGACAAACTTGATGTTGCAACTCTCGCACTGCTCGGCGAAATCGGCATTTTCCGAGAGAAAACCATAGCCTGGGTGGATGGCGTCCACATCCGCAACCTCAGCGGCACTGATAATCCGGTCCGCCTTCAGGTAACTTTGGGAGGAGGCTGCCGGTCCAATACAGATAGCTTCATCGGCCAACTGAACATGGAGTGACTGTTCATCGGCTTCCGAATAAACGGCCAGTGTTTTGACGCCTAATTCGCGGCATGCACGTACGATACGGAGGGCAATCTCCCCCCGATTGGCAATAAGAAGTTTTTGAATCATGGGAACCGGTTTGCGATCGTGGTGATGGTTGTCCTGAGATCAGGAGGCTTTAACCTTGAAGAGAGGCTGCCCGTATTCCACGGCCTGCCCATTCTCCACCAAGACTTCGGTGATCGTTCCTTCAATTTCGGCATGGATCTCGTTCATCACCTTCATCGCCTCGATGATGCAGACAACGGTATCCGGGTTGACCTTTGATTGGATGTCGACGAAAGCCGGGTTTTCCGGGCTCGGTGAACGATAAAAGGTCCCGACCATCGGAGATTTGATCAGTTTGACCGAAGGATCATCGGCCGGAGCGGGTGTCCCCGTCGTGGCGGGAGCGGCAGCAGGGGATGCCGGTGAGGGCTGGGGTGCCGCCGGAGCCATTAGGGGCACCGCTTTCCCTTCCCGGCAAAGCCTGAGTTTCAGGTCTTTCTCCTCGATCTCAAATTCGAGAAGATCGAAGTGCTTCATCAGTTCAACGACTTGCTTGATTTCTTTTAAGTCCATAGTGGATCGTTGTTAAGTTCATTCCAAAGCCCTTGGAGAGTCTTAAGCTTCGGAGTGATTAATATGACTTTGCTGTTGTCGGGCAATGCTTTGTTTACTTGTGCTGCCCGACTGTGGGGGAAACTGTATTTGGGGCAGCTTGTCAATCCCCCCTTTTTGAGGGCCGATGCCGCCACGACCTTTTCTACGGTCCAACTGTCCAGTGAGAATTGTCTGGCAAGAGTCAGGGGCTCCTGTGAAAACTGCGGAATGATAGCGCTGCGCAAGGTCAGTTTGGGGTATGGTGGTCCCCGTTTGCTTGAGGACGTTTCCCTGGAGATCAAACCGGGAGAACGTCTTTGCCTCATCGGGCGCAATGGCGCCGGAAAATCCACACTGATGAAAATCGTTTCGGGAGAACTCGCCTGTGATCGGGGTGAGATTCAGCGCCAATCGGGATTGCGGTTGGAGATGTTGCCGCAGGAAGTGCCCGAAAGCATGCCTGGAACTGTGGAATCCATCCTGAATGCCGCCCTGGATCAACCGGAACTGGAGGATTGGGAACGGGAAGCAGCTCTGGACCGGATTGTTCGTGGAGTCGGTCTGGAGCCGGAGGCGGTTTTTGACTCACTCTCCGCCGGTATGAAGCGCCGGGTACTGCTGGGGCGTGCTTTGATCGGCCGACCCGATGTTCTTTGTCTGGATGAACCAACGAATCATCTTGATATTGAATCCATCGACTGGCTGGAACGCTTTTTACTCCAATTCAAAGGCGCGATCCTCTTTACCACCCACGACCGGGTCTTTTTGCAGAAACTGGCGACCCGCATTCTTGATCTTGAACGGGGGCAGCTGGTGAGCTGGCACTGTGACTATCAGACTTATCTGGAGCGCAAGGAGGCCTGGCTTCAGGGTGAGGCCAAACAGCAGGCGGCATTTGATCGCAAGCTTTCGGAGGAGGAGGCTTGGATTCGGCAGGGGATCAAGGCCCGCCGTACCCGGAATGAGGGCCGTGTGCGTGCTTTGGAGGCGATGCGGGAAGCACACAGGGCCCGTCGGAAGCGAATGGGGGCTTCCCGCTTTGAGATAGAGGAGGCCGGGCGTTCCGGAGAAAAGGTGATTGTTGCTGATCAGGTTACCTTTGGCTACGATGACAAGCTTGTGGTCCGCGACTTTTCGGACTGGATATTGCGGGGTGATAAAATCGGAATCATCGGCCCCAATGGGGCGGGCAAAACAACGCTGATTCGTCTGTTGCTGGCTAAATTGAAGCCAATATCTGGCAGTGTGGTTCATGGCACCGGGCTGCAAATCGCCTATTTTGACCAGCTGCGGGAGCAACTCAACCCCGAGAGCCGGGTTCAGGACTGTATTGCAGACGGCAATGAAACCGTTGAGATCAATGGACGCAGTCGCCATGTTTTGTCCTATCTGCGCGATTTCCTATTCCCGCCGGACCGGGCCCGCAGCAAAGTGAAGAGCCTTTCCGGTGGTGAGCGAAACCGGCTTCTGCTGGCCCGCCTTTTTACGCGCCCTTTCAACTTGCTGGTGATGGATGAACCGACCAACGACCTGGATCTGGAAACACTGGAGTTGTTGGAGGAGTTGCTCCTTCAATATCAGGGGTCCCTCCTTCTGGTCAGTCACGACCGTGCCTTTCTCAATCATGTGGTCACGGATCTGCTGGTCATGGAAGGCGGGGGAAGGGTGCAGGATTTTGTTGGAGGTTATGATGACTACCTGAAATGGAAAAGCCGCCCGGTGGAGAGTCCAACTGAAAAGTCGTCAGCTCGTGCCGCCGGCACGCCTGCTGATACACGAAAACCGCGCAAGCTTTCGAACCGGGAGCGAAACGAACTGCAATCACTGCCGCAGTTGATTGAGGCTCTTGAACGGGAACAGGTCGAGCTGACCGGACAACTTGGTGATCCTGCCTCCTATCAGCAAAATCCCGATTCCATTAAGGAGATACAGGCCCGGCTGGCAGGTATCGAGGAAGAAGTGGCCAGTCAGTTTGCCCGCTGGGAAGCTTTAGAAAAGCTGAGGATTGAGAGTGGTGAGTAGAATCTGTCGATGTAGCCCTTCAGCCTGCCGCCCACGCCCTCACCCTTCGGCCTAGCTCAGGGCAGGCGGGCGCGGTTTCGATATCCGATCTTCCATTTTCGAAATTCCCCTGACC
>CAZCJJ010000014.1:0-3960 GCA_964499045.1 uncultured Opitutales bacterium
TTAAAAAGGAGCGCGGGCGTCCCGCCCGTGAAACGTGGGCAAGATGCCCACTCTCCTTTTTTTTGCGTCTAACCGGCCAGGCTGGCGAGTATGGCCTTCTGCATGTGCAGGCGGTTTTCGGCCTGGTCGAAAATAATCGACTGCGGGCTGTCCAGTACCTCCTGGGTAACCTCAAGCCCGGGGTGGGCCGGGAGACAGTGCATGAAGAACGCATCGGGGCGGGCTGCCTGCATGATGCGACTGGTTACCGCAAAAGGCTCCATCTTCATGATGCGGCTTTTTTCCTCCTCCTCATTGCCCATGCTGACCCAGACGTCGGTGTAAATGATGTCAGCATTATCGGCCGCTTCCAGCGGGTCGGTGGTGAAGGGGAGGGAATCCACACCAAGTGCCTTGTGGATCTCGACTCCGGGGGCGTATTCCTCCGGCCCAGCCAGAGCCACCTGAAGTCCGAAGTGGCGGGCCGCCATCAGCCAGGAGTTGGCCATGTTGCAGGCGGTATCTCCGAGGAAGGCGAGTTTTTTGCCCTTCAATGATTCCAGCAAGTCTCCATCCGGGCCGGCCCAGCGTTCGGCCATGGTGAAAAGGTCGGAGTAGATCTGGCAGGGATGCAGGAAATCACTCAACGCATTGATGACCGGGATACTGCCCTCGCTGGCAAACTCCTCCAGCACCGCATGGTCATAGCAGCGGATGATGACTCCGGAGAGGTAACGGGAAAGGACCTTGGCGGTATCGGCGATGGTCTCGCCGCGGTTGAGCTGGGTGTTCTGCGAGTTGAGGATGACGGCCTGTCCTCCGAGCTGGTGGATGCCGACTTCGAAGGAAACACGGGTCCGGGTGCTGTTTTTGAAAAACAGCATACCCCAGGATTGCCGGTCGAGTACGGATGGGGTCTTGCGGCCAAGTGCCTTGTATTCGCGTGCTCTCTGGAAAACAGCGGCCGCTTCTTCCAGTGAGAAATCAAGTTCAGTCAAAAAATGCTTCATGATTAATGTGAGAGATTATGGGTTGCTTGAGAAAACAGATTCGAGAATGTGAATGCATTCCCGGAGGTGCTCCGGTTCCGCGATAAGAGGAGGCAGGAGGCGGATGACCTGACCTCCGGCGGGAACGACCAGCATCCCGGCCTCGCGGATACGGGTGACCCAGGGCAGGTGATCCTCCCTCATCGCCAGGCCCGTCATATAGCCGGTGCCCCGTACTTCCAGCAGCCGTTGCGGGAAGGACTGGACCAGCTTAGCCAGTGCTTCATGCCATTCCGGTGCCTGCCGGGCGACCTTTTCGACCAGCTGGTCTTTCTCCAGAATGTCCAGTACCGCCAAGGCGGCGGCACAGGCAGGGGGACTGCCCCCGAAGGTGGTTCCGTGTGATCCGGGTTTAAACAGTGAAGCATAGGCATCGGCGACCCAGATGGCGCCCATCGGGAAGCCTCCGGCCAGCCCTTTGGCCATGCCGATGGCATCGGGCCGGATCCCGGCCTGTTCAAAAGCAAAGAAGGTTCCGCTGCGCCCGATCCCGCATTGGACTTCATCGATCATCAACAGCAGCTTGTGCTGGTCGCAGAGCGTCCGCAGTCCCTGCAGAAATGCGGGAGTACAGGCATGAAGCCCGCCTTCACCCTGGATGGTTTCAACAAAAATAGCGGCGGTCTGGTCGTCGATCAATGCTTCGAAACTGGCCAGGTCATTGAGTTTGCCAAAGGCAAATCCCGGAAGCATGGGACGGAATCCCCCCTGAATCTTCTCCTGAGGGGTGGCGGCCATTCCGCCAAAGGTACGTCCGTGAAAGGCATTTTCCGCACAAATCACCTTGTAGCGTACCCCCTCCTTGCCCGCGAGCGAAGCCCCGTGCAGACGGGCCAGTTTGAGCAGGGCCTCATTGGCTTCCGCCCCACTGTTGCAGAAAAGCACCTTGCCGTCCCCCGCCTTACCCACCAGACGCCGGGCCAGCTCCGCCTGTCCTTGATGGGCATAGAGGTTGCTGACATGCCCGAGTTGGCCGAGCTGCGAACTGATAGCCTGAACCCAGGCCGGATGAGCGTGCCCAAGGGCATTGACTGCGATTCCCGTACCAAAATCCAGATAACGTCGGCCCTGGTCATCCCACACATACAGGCCCTCGCCCCGACTCAAGGTCAGGGCGGGAGCGGCATAGTTTCCCAAAAGATACTGCCGGTAGTGGTTGAGTGTGTCCGTGCTCATGGAAACGGGAGATGAAAGTGAAAGGATTATTCGTTGACGATTTCCGTACCGATCCCTTTGTCGGTGAAAATTTCGAGCAGAATGCTGTGCGGTTGGCGACCGTCAACAAAGTGGACCCGGTGTACCCCGTTTTGCAGGGCCTTGACCGCGCTGTCCACCTTGGGGACCATGCCCCGGCTGATGGTGCCCTCTGCTTTCAGAGGCTCCACGTCATTAATCGGGAGTGTGGAGATGAGTGAATCGGGATCCTTGGGATCGGCCAGCAGGCCGGGGACATCGGACATATAGACCAAGCGCCGGGCCCGCAGGGCAGAGGCAACGGCTGCCGCAGCCACATCCGCATTGGTATTGTAGGGATGGTCATTCTCATCCGACGCGATCGGCGAAATAATGGGAATGTAGCCATCGTTGAGGGCCTTTTTGATCAGTTTGGCCTTCACATAAAGAATGTTGCCAACGTAGCCGAGGTCGATGGGGGTTCCATCGGCATCTGTTTCGAGCAACTTTTCACATACAAAAATGGCATTGCCATGCATCCCGCGGGGCCGCCCGCCTTTTTGCTGGACCATCTCGCAGATATCGAGATTGACCGGACCGTTGAGGGTTTTTTCGACAATGCGGATGGCCGCCTCATCCGTGACCCGCAGGCCGTTCTTAAATTCGGCCTCCAGGCCGGATTCGGCCATGGCGCGGGTGATGGCCTTGCCGCCCCCGTGCACCACAACGACCTGAATGCCCACGGCTGCCAGAAAAGCGATGTCCGTGGCCACGCTGATACGGGTTTCCGGGTCGGGATCGTCCATGAAACTGCCGCCGTATTTGATGACAAAAATGGATCCCCGGAAGCGCTGAATATAAGGGAGGGCCTCAAGGAGAACCTTGGCCTTGGCCGTAATATCGATGTTTTCAGTCAGCATGAAGAATACAGGTATGGGCCCCCTTGGGCGGGGAACCGGTTACTCGGATTTATTGAACTGGACGTAGGCTTCGGAAAGATCGGCCGCCAGCAACTCATAGGTCGCCGTCCCCAGATTCAGGTTTAAGGTGATACTAAACTGCCTTTCACGGACAATGGCTTTCCATTCATTCAGCCTCCCATCCTGAGGAGCCCCCTGCAGCAGTACGGGGCAGTCGTTGTAATAAAGGTCCACTTTTTCCTCAACCAGTCCCGTGCGGGCATAGCCGGCGGCATCCATCAGACGCCCCCAGTTGGGGTCATTGCCGTACCAAGAGGATTTGACGAGGAGGGAATTGCCGATAGCCCGGGCGATTTTTTCCGCCGCTTCGACGGTTTTTGCCCCCTGGATGCGAACGGTGACGAATTTGGTCACCTTCTCTCCGTCTCCGACAATCTTTTTGGCCAATTGGAGGGCAATCCGGTTCAGGGCTGTCTGAAAAAGATCCAGCAATGCCGGTTCGTTTTCCGTGACTTCCACCCCGCTGGCTCCGTTGGCCAGCAGGAGCACGGTGTCGTTCGTGCTCATGTCGCCATCCACGGTGATCCGGTTGAACGAGGCCTGATTGGCGTGAGTCAGGCATTGCCGAAGCAAAGCGGTGTCCACCTTGGCATCGGTGGCGATGAAGGCCAGCATGGTGGCCATGTTCGGCTCGATCATGCCTGCTCCCTTGGCGATGCCCGCCAGGGTCACCGTTTGCCCGTTCCAATCGAAGCGGGCCGTGATGGTTTTCGGGCGGGTATCGGAAGTCAGAATGGCCCAGGCCGCATCCGTGCCATGTTGGGCGGTTTCTCCCAAGG